>JAYTVX010000464.1:0-5536 GCA_043743775.1 Bacteroidales bacterium
TTTCATCCTGGTAACAGGGGTTCGATTCCCCTACGCGCTACAAACTTTATTGTTAAGAAAATGGCAAACCACAAATCATCAGAAAAGAGAAACAGGCAGTCTGAAGTAACACGAGTGCACAATAGGTATTTCGCAAGAACCACCCGTAATGCAATTAAAGATTTACGTACAACTACCGATAAGGCCGTTGCTACTGAGTTACTTCCAAAAGTTTCTTCATTGCTCGATAAACTTGCAAAGAAGAAGATTATTCACGAGAATAAGGCTGCTAACCTAAAAAGTTCTCTTGCAAAGCACGTAACTGCTCTATAGTAGTTACTTTGCCAAAGATCTTGAAGCCTCGGGAGACCTTGAGGCTTTTTTTTATTTGTGATAGCTGGTATCTGAGTAGATTTTTGTAACTTGTTTTGCATCAATCTACTCATTCTATGCCAACCGATTATAAAAACCTTACCATCAAGGATTGGGCGCTAGAAGATCGCCCCCGAGAGAAAATGATTAAACGGGGCATTGGCAGTTTGAGCGATGCCGAGCTACTCGCAATCCTTATTAAATCAGGAACAAAAAACGAGAATGCTGTTGCCATTGCACAAAGAATACTTCTTTCGGCAAACAGCAATCTTAATGAATTAGGAAAGTTCACCCTTACTGATTTTATTTCCACAAAAGGAATTGGTGAAGCCAAGGGAATTACGATAATGGCAGCACTTGAATTAGGTCGCAGACGAAAACAATCCGAAGCCCTTAATCGCCAAAAAATCGAATCGAGCAATGATATCATTGAAATATTCCAACCCCAGCTAGCCGATTTACCCCATGAGGAGTTCTGGGTTCTCTTCCTAAACCGTGCAAACAAGGTGATAGACCAAGCACGGATCACCCAAGGGGGCGTAACAGGAACTATATTTGATATCAAGTTGATAATGAAATCGGCCATCGAGAAATTGGCATCATCAATCATAATAGCCCATAACCACCCATCGGGGAATCCAAAACCAAGCGAACAGGATATCAAGATAACCCAGAAATTGAAGGAGGCGGCTCAGATCTTTGAGATTGCTTTGCTCGATCACATCATCGTTACAGATTCGGAATGCTATTCATTTGCTGACAATGGAAATCTATAGCAATGAACATTCTGCCCACTATTAAGTTTATTATCATTCAATGTAGAGATAAAGGATACATTGAATTTTGGAGTGATGGAGTAATGGAAGAATGATATATTTTACTTATTTCCTACTTCCATTGAACAGCAACTAAAAACTGGCAACATTTTTATGAACGCTTGGAATGATTGGAAATACTTTGAGACCGTTGTTATTGATAATATCAACTTAACAAAAGATGCTTTTTTATTAAAATTTAAAAGAGGTTTCAACTTCAAGGCCGGTCAGGTGATTGGTCTAGGAATAAATACTGATATTGAACCACGTTTATATAGCATTGCCAGTGGCGAAAGCGATGAGTTTATCGAGATTCTATACACCGAGAAAACTGAAGGAATGCTTACCCCAATGCTTTCGGTTTTAAAAAAAGGGGATACCATTCTATCCACTACACCATTTGGAACCTTTACAGAATACGCTGATTCTCCCGTATGCATATCAACAGGCACTGGCATTGCTCCATTTATCTCGATGCTTAAATCGGGAAAGGGAAAGAATGCGACCTTTATCCATGGGGTAAGATCCCCAGACTATTTCTACTTTGAAGATCTGCTTATGAAAAGTATTAACACAAAATATATTCAATGCTGTTCAGGATCAAATTCACCTCAATACTTTAATGGAAGGGTTACCAGGTACCTGTTAGAACATCCCGTGAGCCCTGATAAAAAGTATTACCTTTGCGGCATTGCCGAGATGGTTGTTGAGGCCAGAGATGTACTCATTTCAAGAGGCATTCCATTTGGAAATATTATCTCGGAGATTTACTTTTAATTTCACACCATGAGTCAAGACCTAGAAGGGAAGAAATCGCTGTACGGCCTAACCTTAAGCGAAATTTCATTAATTGTAAAGGAAGAGGGATTACCCAGTTTTGCTGCAAAGCAGATTTCGGAGTGGCTTTATAAAAAGGATATCGACAGCATTGGTGGAATGACCAACCTCTCGTTGAAATCTCGAGAGCAGCTGGAGCTAAAGTATGCCCTTGGCTTAACATCATCGATGAAAGTGATGGAATCGGTTGATGGAACTAAAAAATATCTCTTCAAGACCAAAACTAATAATTATATCGAGGCAGCTTTTTTACCTGAAACCGATCGTGCAACGCTTTGCGTTTCGACACAGGCTGGTTGCAAAATGGGTTGCCTTTTCTGCATGACTGGCAAACAGGGATTTCAAGCAAATCTATCCACCAACGAAATCCTAAATCAACTGCGGAGCATTCCCGAATTTCGCACCATTTCAAACCTTGTTTACATGGGTATGGGCGAACCCTTCGATAATCTCGACAATGTTCTGTCAAGCCTCGAGATACTTACTTCGGAATGGGGCTATGCATGGAGCCCAAAACGGATAACCGTTTCGTCCATTGGGATTATCCCTGCAATGCAAACATTCCTTGAGAAAAGTAACTGCCACTTGGCTATTAGCCTTCATAATCCTTTCGATGATGAAAGGAGCCAGATGATGCCCATTCAGAATGTCTATCCCATTCGAAAGGTTATCGCAGTAATCAAAAGGGCAGACCTTGGAAGACAGCAACGGGTGTCATTCGAGTACATCATGTTCGATGGGATTAATGATACCGATAGGCATATCAGGGAGATGGCTAAACTATTAGGAGGATTGAAATGCAGGGTAAACCTAATTAGATTCCATGCTATACCTGGAACACCACTAAATGGAACACCCGATGCAAGAATTCTTGAGTTTAGGAATGCCCTAACCTCAAAAGGATTGTTCACTACTATTAGAGCATCAAGAGGGTTAGATATTCAAGCAGCTTGCGGTTTACTTTCAACCAAAGAGATGGTTAAAAAGTAATGTGTAACTTCGCATTAAATCAAAAGTAATGTACAATGAAAACAATTACGTTAACCGCTATAATATTCATATCGCTTGCGATACAAGGTAAAACCCAAAGTTTAAGCAATAATCAGTTTGCATTTGACTTTTTCAAGCAGGTATCCGTTGAGGAGAAAGGAAATATCTTTTTCTCTCCTTTCAGTTTAAGCACTGCCATGGGAATGACCTATGCAGGGTCAAAAGGTGTTTCGCAGGATCAAATCGCTAAAGTATTCCACTTTGCTTCGAATAGCAATAAATTTCACAAACAACAGGGCGATGCCATTAAGCAATTAAATTCCAAAGTGGGCTCAGTACAGCTAAATATCGTAAATACACTTTGGGCTGAAAAGACCTACCCTTTCAAAAAATCATACAATAAATTGATCAAGAGTGCATATTCAGCATCTGTAAAACCTATGGATTTTATCAATAAATTTGAAGAGAGCCGACTTACCATTAACGAAAATATCTATAAAACAACAAACGAAAAGATAAAAGATTTGCTCCCCTCCAAATCATTGAATAGCCTAACAAGGCTTGTACTAACCAATGCTATTTACTTTAAAGGGGATTGGAAAACGAAGTTCAAGAAGGAGAAAACAAGTGACTCGAATTTTTTCATCACTGCACAGAATGTAGTTAAATGCAAGATGATGGGGCTAAAAAGCAAGTTCGACTACTACGAAGATTCAATGATTCAAGCAATAGAACTACCCTACGCAGGAGACAACTTTTCAATGATAATAATACTTCTCTCTACAAAACTATCATTGGATGAGTTTACAGCGAGCTTAACGAGCGATTCGTTGGAGAGTATTTTAAAGGGATTTAATAATCAGGAGATAAACATATTAATCCCAAAATTCAAATTATCGAATGGATATCAGCTAAAATCAATCCTTTCTAAGATGGGTATGCCACAACCCTTTACCGATGATGCCGACTTTTCGGGAATGACATCATCGAACAACCTTAAGGTATCAGATGTATTTCATAAAGCCTTTATTGAAGTAAACGAGCAAGGTACCGAAGCCGCAGCAGCAACAGCAGTCGTAATTACCATGAAATCAATTGGACACGACACGTTTTTTATTGCGAATAGACCATTTTTGTTTTTAATTAAAGAAAAATCAACTGGTACAATTCTTTTTATGGGGAGGATTGTTGACCCAACCAAAAGTGAGTAGTGAACAAGCATGTCATAAATCTTATAAAGCAGGGTGAACATCAAACGCTCGATTTTAAGCATTCAATCACCGACTCAAAGAAGATTGCTCGATCGTTGGTAGCCTTTGCTAACACCCTTGGTGGAACATTGCTAATTGGCGTTAAGGATAATGGTTCAATTGTAGAGATCGACTCCGAAGAGGAGTACTATATGATTGAGGCTGCAGCACAGATGTACTGCAAACCTGAAATCCCATTTGATGTTACAAAGTGGAGTATCAACGGAAAGACAATCCTTGAAGTTGTTGTAAAAGCAAATAAAAATCGCCCAGTTAAAGCCCCCGATAAAAATGGTGAATACAAGGCTTTTATTCGTGTTGACGATGAAAATATTGTAGCATCGCCCATTCAGCTAAAAATTTGGAAAGCCGAAAAGCACCGAAAATCTATTTTAATGATGCTATCGGAAAAGGAGAATGCTCTTTTCGATTTCTTTAAAGAAAACCCCAAGATAACTGTAGCTCAATATTGTCGCATAGGTTTTATGCCCCGCATCGATGCCGAGAATATCCTTATTAACCTAACCGTTCTTGGGATGATTCGTTATTTAGCAACTCAAGACGAGGAGTATTTTACTTTAGTCTGAAAATGGAGTTCAATATTATCGCACTATTCCTTTATCTGAGTTTCACTTTTTAAATTTCGATTTTCAATCTATCATGGTTTGTTTGAAGAGTTGAACATTTTGGGGTAACTTTTGAAAAAAGCCCACCAAATCAGTAACCCAATGGGTAGTTGAATTATGGAATCGATGAAAAGACCCCAAAAGGAATAGACTTTAGCCTCCTGGGGTTTCCAGCTATAGAAAATCACTTTAACCTCTTCACCAACAAGAAATACTTGGTTCTCCTCTCCGAGAATTCGGTATTCTTTATTTTGAAATTCAAACTGAACTTGGGGATAGGTCGATGAGGGTAAAATTGAGATTCCTGAATATTCAAAGACATTATCAATCACCCTTCCCTTCTCAATCCTTCCTATAACTATGTAGGACATTGGCGTAAGTAGTATGGCGAAAAAGATAAAGATGATACCAATATTATAAACCCTTTTTCGATGCATTTTACTGATTCATAAGTGCAAGGTAAGGGTTTTTCGGATTTTTCAGATAAAGAAAGAGATGGTTTAAAGCCATCTCTTATCTTGTTAATCATCACAATGAACTTATTTATAGTATAAACTTTCTTGGCAAAAAAAATGAACTACCCCGCAGCAGAGCTGCGAGGTATCAGTGCTCCGTAGCAGTCATTCGAACAAACTAAGTTGCACCCCACCTTTGTATATCTGTTTTT
>JAYTVX010000465.1:0-1859 GCA_043743775.1 Bacteroidales bacterium
ACATTAAGTCCAGATTATCATGTCGGGAATCTTTCTATTGGGCAAGATTTCGAAATAAGAGAAGGAGCAAATAAGATTGGGAATGGTAAGATTTTAAAAATCCTACGCCAGGATTTTAATTATTGGAATATTCAATCATTTCTTAATGATTTTTCTAATGATTTAAAACCATATTCAGGCGATGATCTGACTGGTTTTAAAGAAGAATTGGAGGCAATTCACTAATTGATACCATCACCACTTTTTTACAAAATGGATATATATGGACCTGAAATCTTTTAATCGCAGCGAAATGTTTAAAGATACATGGAAGCATTGAAATAAAATTGAGAAATGGATATATATGTATTTTAATATAATTCATTCAACTTGTTAAAACAAACCCCAATATAGAACGATATATTCCTACCTAAACAGAAAATACAAGAGTAATTTCACGCATGTTAGATTTTAGACAGAAATAAAGCTACATTTAAAATCAAATGAAATTGCGGTTGGAGCTTGTAGAAAGTAATTCACATTTATAATAAATATGTATCCTATAAATATTGCGAAAAAAAGTATATTTGACGAAGAAATTGCAATAAAGACGACACAATAAACCCAATACCAGTCTCTATAAACGCCAATAACCATAAATATAAGAATCTTATATTTATCAGTTATTTCGGGGGGTACAGAGATAGGTTGGTTGAAGGTATAATAGCAATATAAACAATATGGAGGGTATTGTATCGTTAGCAACAAGCCTAAAAAAACAGGATGACAGTTTATTACTACATTGAAATACAAGCAATAATTTATGGAAAATAGCAATGGCTTAAGAAAGGTAATGCTTACTATAAAGCAAAAACCGGAACGAATTCTTTACTCGATTGTAGTTTTAGAATTCGTAATTAACTTTTTCACTTCTAATGAAAAAGATATTTTAGCCCAAATACTATATTCTTTAGGTAGTACAATAGGATTATTAGCCATAATCTTTATAATATGTTTATTAACAGAGGGAATCTATTTTTTGGTTACTAAGAAATTCTCATGGTATAGATTTAGTAAAGTTGCAATAGTTCTTTACTTTATTCTAAAAATAGTTAATATCTACACTGCAAATGCTCAGACCAATGAGAAAGAAACAACAATAAAATTATTTAAGGAATATGTAAATGACCTTACTACTCAACGCAAAGAATACAAGTTAAGGGTCGATAGTATTTCTCAAACTCAATTAGATGGATTGCAATCTCTTAAAGATCTTACGAAATTGATAATAATTAAATCCAACATAAATAGGCAAAGAGTGGTTGATACTTGGAACTATAATATTATCTTACATTTAACTAATAAATGGGATGTTATTTTTAAAAAGCAATGTTTTCAAGCTTCAAATATTGATGTGCAAAATTTCTATAAAAAATATCATAGTAATAATTTTGCAGACAATGAGGATGTAAAAAAGATTATATCAACAGAAAATGAATGGCTTAACTCATATGAAAATTTCATTAATTTTCTTATCACAAATAATGATGAAATGAAATTGATTGATAATAATTTAGTAATGTCAACTAAAGACCTTTCAGATGAGTATGCTATTCTCTTTAAGAAATATAGTGAAGCAGAAAAAACATTTATAGATTTTCTAAATTATTATAAAAACACTCATACCTCTAAAGTGAAAGAATTAAATAGTACATTGGGTATCAAGGAAGTTAATGATGCGATCAAAGCTGTAGAATAATATTTAAAAAAAGGCCTGTTGCTAATCGAGTAGACCGCCCCGCCAGATAAACTGACAGGGAGAGCCTCTCACACCACCGTACGTACGGGTCTCGTATACGGCGGTTCGCTACATATCAGGA
>JAYTVX010000466.1:0-2140 GCA_043743775.1 Bacteroidales bacterium
TGTTACCGATAAGGGTAAAGTAAAAGATGTTAGCGTTATCAAAGTAGCTGTTCCAGAAAAGGATATGAATGAAGGACTTGTCGTTACTGCTCTAAAAAAAGATAAGGATGGCAACGTAGAATTTAAGGATTACAAATCAGGTGGAAATACAAAAATTGACCAAGCCTATAAAGATTTAGAAAATGAAGCTATTAGAGTTATGAAGCTTATCGGTGATTTTACTCCTGGCGAAAAGGATGGTAAGAAGGTGAATGTTCAATGTACATTCCCAATAACCTTTGTTTTACAGTAAAAAAAACTTAATAAAATACCGGGGTATTCAGTAGGTTAAAGACTATTGATTGCTCCGGTTTTTTAAATGCAAAAAACCTTTCAGAACATGAGAATATCTAGATGCATTTTTTTAACATTAACCTTTACATTATTAATGGGCAGTTCACTAATTGCTCAAAACTACACAGTCGATAATCAGTTAGATTACTTACTAATACAGGGCGATTACAACGAAGTTGTTTTAAGATGTTCAGATATAATCAAAAGGGATAGCCTTAATCCAGAAACATACTACAAACTTGGCTTGGCATATCAAAATTTAATGCTTACAGACAAATCAATTGACGCATTTTTACATGCGATCAAATTAGCACCCGATTCTAAAAAGTATAACCTATCGTTAGCCAAGTATTACTACAATTCAGGAAAAATCAAACTTGCACAGCCCATCTTTACAAGTCTATGCTCCCTAGATTCATTAAACTGGATTTACTCCTATTATCTTTCCGATTTCTACATGCAAAAGGGGTTGTATGAAAACGCACTCCCTATCTACAAAAGATTTTATTCTCAAGACACCACCAATACGCTGTATATCGATAAAATTGCCTTCTGCAATCTAAGAATGGAAAACTATGACGAGGCGATTAATCTTTATGAAAAATCAAAACTGCTGAATTGCAAAAACGTTTCGGTGTTTAAGAACTTAAGCTACCTGTACCTTAAAAAAAGCATGATTGACACTGCGATATACCAGCTAAACTGTGGAGTAGAAATTGACTCAACCGATATTGACCTATATAGCCGAAGAGCCGATATTTACTATTCGCAGAATTATCATTTTAGGGCACGACCCGATTATTTTCGGGTTCTTGCATCGGGTGATTCATCAAAGATTGTGCTAAAGAAACTAGGAATTGGCTTGGCCTACAACGACCAACCAATTGATGCATTAACATACCTGCTCGCCTCATTTCAAAAGGACTCAAACGATTTTGAAACAACCAGCTACATCGGGCAATCATACTATAAGCTAAAGCAGTACAAAAAGAGCATAAAATACTATAATAGAGTACTTAAACTACTTACTCCAATCTTAAAACAAATTGATTACACCAACGTTCTTCTGGCCGACAGCTACAAAGATAGCAGCCAGTATAATGAGGCAATAAAGTTCTATTCAAAATCGCTCGACTATAAATATAGTGCTAGAATATGTATGACAATTGCAAATATCTATGATGATAAAATTAAAAATTATAACAAGGCAATATTGTACTACCAACTATTCCTAAATAATCTCCAAAAAGATGAATTTGCTATGGGTGATGAATATATCGCAAACATTAAAAAGCGACTTGATTGGTTAGTTGAGAATAGAAATAAGAAAAGAGTGACAAAAAAAGTGACAAGTGACAAGTTGTGAGAAATGACAAGTGAAAAATGACTATCCCCCTCTAGACACTATAAACTAAATACTTCAGTTTATCCATAAATTATTTATCCTTTTTGAAGTTTAAGTTCTAATACTTTTAATCGCGCTCACCCATTTGGGGATTGCATTTGCAAGAACAATTACAACGCATGCCATTATTAGAATGGTCAGTGAAAGGTTAATAATACCAGGAACCATCTTAGCTGGCTCTGATATTTGTGGAATGTAAATATTCATCATGTTCATCCAACCAGCAGTAAGCGTAGTAATACCAACAAAAATCATAGGAACAATGGTTACCCAAGCATATCTAACTTTGCCACGATTGATTATAAACGACGTTCCAACAGCAAGTGCAATGGTAGCCAACAGCTGATTGGCAGTTCCGAACATCGGCCAAATGGTGGTTACACTACCAGTATAGATAAAATA
>JAYTVX010000467.1:0-1875 GCA_043743775.1 Bacteroidales bacterium
CGAACCCAATCACCACCTCAGAAGTTGAAAAGAAATCAATACTTTATACGAACTTTATCCGACAAAGATACTTACTGTTATTCGAAAAACAAATGATAAAAATCAAGGTTCAAAGAAATTGTTAGAATGATGGAGTCAGAGTAAAAGTTCAAAGTGCATCCATAAATCTCTGCCTTAAATTCAACCTGTAATAAAAATCACTTGACATGTTTATGATATCAAGTAAAGATCAGATGTTAAAAAATCAACTCATCAATAGCCTCTTTACCTTGAATAAGACAACGTTTTAGTAATGTTGGATTATTGATATTAATTCCCGTTGAAATCTGTTTCTGAAAGTAAATCGTAGCATCACTATCGGGGAATTGATTATCAAAATCAAGGATATGAATCTCAACATTCTGATTCAATAAATGGGAGTGGTTCTGGGTCTCGTCTAACCAAACGATAAGCATTGCTTTATAAAAATGGCTATTCCATTCCAATGATATTGCATAAATCCCATCGGGGGGAATAAGTTTTCCGATCTCCTCGATCTGAACAGTTAGCGTAGGGAAACCCGCTTCGGTAAAATAGTGAGTTCCTTTACCCAGCGACCCAATTATTATATATTGATGATCAAGGTATGCGTTAGCCCGCTGTATGCGACCATCCTTTATGGAGTTTCGAATAGTTGTTGAGCTAACCGTTTCGTGTTGAATATCCTGCTCGGGAATCTCCTCAACATCAAAACCAAGCTCCACCTTAAGTTTATAAAGATATGAGTAATCTCCTTCGCGATTATGCCCAAAATGGTGATTAAATCCAACGACAATAAATTTAGCACCAAGTTTTCCAATTAAAAAATTTCGAATAAAGTCGTGTGATGATACTTTAGAGAACTCTAGTGTAAATTTAACTACTATCAAATGATCCAACCCTGTTTTTCGTAAAAGTTCGATCTTCTCTTTCTGAGAGTTGATAAACATCAAATCCTTACCCTGCGTTTCAGGATATAAAACTTTCCGGGGGTGGGGGAAAAAAGTGATTAGAACCGATTCTCCACCTATATTTCGAGCTATTTCGTTTATTCTATTTATTATGGTCTTATGCCCGATATGCACCCCGTCGAATGAACCGGTTGTAACAACAGCACTCTTGATGTTTTTGGCTTCGTCAAAGCCATAGTGTACTTGCATTAATATGAATTATTGATAAGTCTAATTTTTAACTTGGTCCTTAACAAAGTAAGCCACTTTTTCAAGGGAAGTGATCATATCGAACTCCTCAAGAAACACGTTCTCAGGGACATTGATGGGTGTTGTAGTAAAATTAAGGATTCCTTTAATACCTGCCATTACAAGTGACTCCGTAACTGCAGCGGCGGAATCAGGGGGTGAAGCGATTATTGCTATAGATATATTGCTTGTTTTTATCTTCTCCTTTAAATCCTTAATATGATAACAGTGAATGCCAGAAATGACACGATCAGTTTTATTCGGATCGATATCAAATGTAGCTACTATATTAAGCTTTGGGCGTTTACCAATAAAGTAGGTAGTTATTGCTCGTCCCAGGTTACCCATTCCAATGACAGCAACATTTAAGCCGTTTTTGGAATCGATCAATTTCCCAATAACCTCGATAAGCTCCTTCGCATCATACCCTTTCTTTTTCAAGCTTGAATAACCTATCAGCATTAGATCACGACGAACCTGTACTGCAGTATTATTATGCAATCGAGCCAACTCGTGGGAAAAAATATGGGTTTTGCCCTTAGCAAGACATTCGAGCAAGGTACGACGGTACTCGCTAAGCCTTTCGACTGTTTTTTCAGGTAACTTCATCCGGTTTACTTATAAATATTTCTGCGAATATAAATCATTATTAGGCTAA
>JAYTVX010000468.1:0-1933 GCA_043743775.1 Bacteroidales bacterium
ATATTTAAGCTGCCTTTAATTTTGCTATTTGTTTTTCTAACCTTAATATTTTGTCTTTTATATATTTTTTTTGATTCCCTTCTATTATTTCTGAATTGAATTCGGTCTCATTTAATAGCATTGTGTAAATGATTCGAGCTAATTTGTGAGCGGTGGCTGTAACTGCTCCTTTTCCACCTAACTTGCTCCTCATCTTTCTGTAATAATCACCCAATGGGTCTTTGCTATTGGATATGGTTGAAGCGGCTTGTTTTAGTATCTGACCTGCTTTGTTTTTCTTTTTCATTCGTTTACTTGAAAGTATTTTACCTCCTGATATTTTGGAATTAGGTGCTAAATTTAGCCATGCAGCAAAATGTTTATAATTTTTCCATTTCGACATGTCTGTCCCAATTTCTGAAATTAGCTCAAGGACGGTTGTGTCGCCAAATCCTGATATTTGACTTAAATCAACAGTAGTTAAAATTGATAAATAGGGCAGAACGTCAAAATTCAATTCATTTTTTCTTGGTTTGACTTTTGACTTTTTTTTTGTTGGGTTGTCTATTTCTGATATATCCCCATCTTTTGCAATAGCTACTTGCTTGAGTAGTTGTTCTTTTATCTTATCATCACAATTATTGATTTGTAACATATGAAATTCATAATGGTCTACAGCCTGTTGTAGCATAAATAAATATTCTTCTTTCCATATACCTTCTAATGATTTTATGATTTCTTCTTTAGGTGCTTTTATTCTTACATCGCAAAGTTCTGCTAACTTTTTGGGCTCTGTTTCACCAGCTAAAATAGCTTTTATCATACGCATGCCTGTTTTACCTAAAATATCGGCAATCACAGTATGTATTTTAATATTCATTAATTCCAAAGCTTTTTGCATGCGTCTTACTGTATCGGAATTCATTGTAATCAAATTGCGCCGTTGACGGGTATAATCCCTCAAAGTACGCATTTCATTATCGGGCTGAAAGCTCTTTTGTAATAACCCACAGGTGTGCAATTTTTGAATCCATATAGCATCGGTATCGTCTTTTTTCCGACCTGTTACATTTTTAACGTGCTTTGCATTTACTAAAAAAACATCAATACCAGCTTCTTCAAGCATTAAATAGAGTGCTAGCCAGTAAACACCTGTACTTTCCATGGCTGCTGTTGTGACTTCCTTTTCCACTAAATAATTTACAATTTCATGCAAATCACAGGTAAATCCAGTGGTTGTTTTTACTTCATGGCCACCATTACCATCGCCCACAGCTACACATTGCATAGTATCACCAATATCAATACCTGCTGCGTGATGATTAAATACTGGCATGCCTGTTGCAAATTTTGAAATACCTTTTTTAACTTCTTCTTTTTTCATATTTTTACTTGCTTTTAATTTAAAAGCAGTACATAAAGGTGCTTATATTTGAAATTGATCTTCTATACGGTGTTTAACATCCAATTTAAATTTCAAAAAGTACCTCGAACCAAACTTAACTGAGGAATGAAACTTCCAATGAAATACAGGTTTTTTATGTACTGCTTTTTCTCAAAGTTATCTATTCCAAAATTGGTGTCCAAAAGCACCCACTGACTTAAATGGACAAACAATTGAGTAAAGTGAACAAATTAATGATTATCCGAAAGAGCTCTTACTTTTTTTGCTGACCTGAGTTTCAAGTTTTGTACGCAATAGTCTTATATCATCGCTTACTTTCTGTTCAATAACTTTAGCATAAATCTGGGTTGTTTTAATGCTTGTATGTCCTAAAAGTTTGGAAACGGTTTCAATGGGAACACCGTTTGTTAGGGTAAGCGTCGTAGCAAAAGTGTGACGGGCAATGTGGAAGGATAAAGGCTTTTCAATGCCGCAAAAGTCTGCAATTTCTTTGAGATAATTGTTTAGTACTTGGTTTGCATATACAGGTAGCAACCTGCCTGATTCCAA
>JAYTVX010000469.1:0-2045 GCA_043743775.1 Bacteroidales bacterium
AATTTCAAAAACGAAACCAAAAAGAACAACCATTGGAGCGAGGGTTATTCGGCGAAAACTAAATATTTCGTTGCTGAATACATTTGGGTCCTTTGAACCACCACCAATCATAAGAAGGAAACCCACAACAATTATTGCGAATCCGATAAGCAATAACTTATAATTCTGCTTTCCAAGAGCAAATTTACTATCGTCTTGCTCTGGTTGATTTGTAGGTGTTGCTTGTTTTGCCATATAAAGTTGTTTTTAAACTACTAGTAATATAAATCGTCGGACTTAAGTCTCAAAAATTTATTTACTGCAAAGTAAGTTGAAATTAAATTAATTAGTACACCAATTATGATGACGACCCCAAATATAATAATTATAAACTGAGGGTCAACGATATCGATAAGATCGCCAAACTCTTTTTTAATCAAGAAAATCAGTCCCGAGAGCATGCAAATTGCGATAAGTGAAGCATAAATACCGTGTAGAATACTTTTCAATAAAAAGGGTTTGCGTATAAATCCCCAAGTTGCACCAACAAGTTTCATGGTGTTGATTAGAAATCGACGTGAATACACCGTTAGCCGTATGGTATTATTAATCAAAACAAGAGCAATAAATAGCAGCAAACTGCTAAAAAGAATTATCACCAAGCTTATTCGACTTACATTCTCATTCACAAGATTTACCAATGATTTTTGGTAATGAACCTCCTTAACCTGCTTAAACCTCATCAGGAAATTCTCGATCTTGTTGATACTATCCTGATTTGCATAATCAGCCTTCATTCGAACATCAAGCGATGCAGAGAGAGGATTATAGCCAAGGAAGCTGATGAAATCTTCGCCAAGTTGCTCTTTCAATTCTTTTGCCGCCCGCTCCTTTGAGATATACTCGGTATACCTTACAAACACAGAAGCATCGAGTGTTTTACGAAGGAAGTTGGCATCAACCTCCCGAACATCGTCCTGAAGAAAAATTGAAAAGCCAATATTTTCTTTCACAAAATCGGAAAGTTTTTTTGCATTAAACACCAAAATGCCAATAATTCCTAACATAAAAAGCACAAGCGAAATGCTGATTATTGAAGATAATGATGAGCTACGTAATCGTTGGCGTGTAGCTTTTCCTTCTGAATTCTTCATGTTTTAATCGTTATGAACTTGTACTTTAAATTATGGCTTCATTTTATTTTTGATCTCAACGGCCACCCACCCAATAAATGCTAGAATAATAATCAACGATGATGCTAGATCAATTTTTTTACCAACTTCAAACATTTTCGGTTTGAAGGTGAAAATAATTTCATGAACACCTGCCGGCACAACCATTGCCCTTAAAACGTAATTCGCTCTGAAATGTTCTTGGGTTTGTCCATCAACAGTAACATCCCAACCTTTTGGGTAGTATATCTCCGAGAAAACGGCAATTCTTTGTGTTTTAGTTTCGGATTTATAAACTAATTGATTCGGCTTATATTCAATTAATTTGATTGTTCCAGTCGTGTCAGAAGAAGGGGTAAAACCTTTGAGCTCCTTTTGAAATCTTTTATCAACGATAGCCATTCTTGAAGGGTTAAAATTATTGAGCGATGCAATTTCCACATCGGCATTGGGGACAATTTTAACAGTATCGACAAACCATACATTCCCAAGAGCCCGAGGATTGAATTGGGCAACAGGTCCTGCTTCGCCTTGCTGAATGATATAACGGGTATTAAGCATATTCAACACAGCTATATTCCCTTTCGAAATATGCTGGTCGATTAGCTCCTGATAACGCCTCATCTTAGCACCATGATAACCTCCTATCGATTTGTGATAGTATGAAGTAGTACCATCGTTAAATGGGCTAACAGTAAGGTTGAAAACTCGATAATCTAACGTTTTATCTTTAAGGATCTGTATGTCAGCAGCAGTTGGAGTTATCGGTTTATCCGCTTTAACAGCAGAAACAAACTGGTTATTATTCATGTACCTTTTATTCACCACCCACATATCAGCAACAATAAGCAAGCCGAGTATAGCAATAAAATAATTCGGTTTCAATTTTTTAAT
>JAYTVX010000470.1:0-2159 GCA_043743775.1 Bacteroidales bacterium
CCATCCAGTAGAACTAATGTTCTGGCTTGCTCATTTCCGCTTAGCCCACGCATGGTGACCGACGATTTAGTGGAAAATATTCCGAACGAACGACTTACCTGAACCCCTGGGAGTAATTGAAGATATTCATCGATATTTTGAGCGGCAATAAGCGAAAGCTTATCACTTGAGATCATGTTTATCCTTCCGGGTATTTGGCTTATCCGATTCTCGGTGCGCGTAGCAGAAACAACCACCTCATCAAGGTAAACCTCATCCTTCGACAGCTTTATCTCGATGGGATTGGTCCGCTCTTCTGAGGTTGTAACGGTTTTTTTCTGTTTCTTATAGCCAATGCAGGTAATTGAAAGGATATGATTACCCGAGGGTAGATTATTTATCCTGAAAAACCCATTCGCATCGGTTACGGCTCCTTTGCTCTCAATGGTTAGATTAACCCCGAGGAGTGGGTTGCTGCTTATCGAATCCTTAACATAACCCGATATACTTTGCCCATTAACCAGAATCGGTAATAGCAATACAATTAGTAGTGTAAGTTTTTTCATGATTGCTATTTTTGGATTTTGATATCAAGTTCCATGTACCCCGTTTCGGTTAAATCGGCATGAAGCACTCGAATCAACCCATATTTACCATCTTCGGTTTTAAATGGGATGATTTTCCCGGTATTGCAGAATTTACAAAGTCCGCTTACACTTCCAGGTTTGAACGAATTCACTAGCAAACTGTCGTTTTGAGCTAGCTCAAATTTTTCATGATTTACCAGATTGTTATCGGATGCATTATAATCGTATGATGTTAAAATTTTAATGCTCCAAATTGCAATTTCGGGGTAACGCTCAATTCCCGTTACCGAACTGCTACCGGTATAGCCGGGACAGCAAAGGGTAGGGGAGAGCACTCCGCTGGTTGTGTAAACAAACCCAACAAGATCAATACTACCCTCATTGCCTGCTATATTTGTTTTGGTGAATAGGTTCCCTGTATGAAGATCTAAGTAATTGGGTAAAGAAGGGTTTCTTTGCATCCCAATTATAATTGATGGGTAGTGGTTAATCTCACCATAAGCAGAACCTGCACCAAGGTTTACAGTTAGTGTTGTGGATGCAGAATCGCGGTTGGAGTTCATTACGAAGAACTTCCAAATCTCCTGACTTGCCGATGATTTTACTGAGTTATATTCAAAGTCTAATCCACCTTTATTGATATATACTCCTTTATCGAGTTCTGTGATTATCTTTCCATCAGCTATACGTTGGATTTTGATGTTTGTAAGTATCGCTTCACCATCGGTTGCAGTAATGCCAAATTTTAGTTTTCCACCAACAGGCACTAATTGTTCATTTTGGGTGTAATCACCATTCTTCAGGACAATAATTGGCTTATGTGTAGCTTCATCGACCTTTTTACAGCTGATGATTAGGAGAACCAGCGAAAGCAAAATAATTGATATTTTTAGTTGCATATATAGAAAATAAAAAGGCTACACTCTATAACTTTAAACAGAATGTAGCCTTTGGTATGGTTTATAGTTTACTTCTTATACTTAAGTTCAAATTCAACATAACCATCAGCCCCTTCAGCAACACTTATTACTTTAATTAAACCGTAAATGTTATCGTGTGTTTTGAATGCCCAGATGTTATCTGTTTGTAAATCTTTAGCTTTCTTATTTCCAGATGTAATCGTGCTATTATAATAGCTTTGAATTACTGCATCATTTTGTTTAAGTAGGTCAAATTCTGCGGTTGTAATTGGTGTTGCTGGAAGTGTGAAAGTAGTTAACCTTTTTATAGTCCATACATCAGGTGATGTTGTTCCAGTGAAAATGCCAGTAATATTAGCACCTACTGATGATAAGGTGATATTGTTAATCCTACTTGGTGGAACATTTTCGTAAAAGCAAAGTAGATTAATAGTATCCTGATTTGTTGATGCCAAATCTTGAGTGTAAACTTTGTTTTGACCTATTGAATAAAAAGCACCAAAGGTAGTAGTGGACTGTGCTCCCATTTTAACAATAATTTTGCTAGGCGTGTTATCATCCTTTTTACAGGAAGCCATTATAAAGAGAGCAGCAACGCTCATCAATAAAAATTTGAAAATTTTTGATTTCATTTTAATTAACGATTAGGTTTTAGTAATTGGTTTCTAACTTA
>JAYTVX010000471.1:0-2367 GCA_043743775.1 Bacteroidales bacterium
TATAAACAGATATACAAAGGTGGGGTGCAACTTAGTTTGTTCGAATGACTGCTACGGAGCACTGATACCTCGCAGCTCTGCTGCGGGGTAGTTCATTATACAAACAGTTAGACCTGACAGGTTAATAAAACCTGTCAGGTCTTTATTTTATACCCGTCCACAATTATTTGAAGAGGAGTTGTCGTCTTTTGATTTAGTATAGTATTGGTTGGGTTGCTTTTGAACTTTTCTTCGGAGAAGGCTCCCTTTAGGTAATTCAGCTGATAGTTTTCCATTTTCTATAGCAATCATCCCTTTCGTAATCACAAACTGAGCCGAGCCTTTTACAATAAATCCTTCATAAATGCTCATATCCGCATTAGAATGATGAGATTTGGCTGAAATAATCGATTCAGCATTTGGATTCCATATTACAATATCGGCATCTGAACCTACTGCGATCTCACCCTTTTGAGGATATAGTCCAAAGATTTTAGCTGGTTGTGTGGAGAAGATATCGACCATGCAATTTAACGTGATCATCTCCTTCAATACACCAAATGTATACATTAGTTCAAGCCGATGCTCAATGCCACCAGCACCGTTCGGTATTTTCCGAAAATCATCGATGCCAGCTGATTTTTGCTTTAGCGAGAAGGGGCAATGATCAGTTCCAACGGTTTGAATAACTTGGTTCTGAATCCCCTCCCAGAGTTGAGCAGAATCCTCAATTGTACGAAGCGGTGGGCTAATTACATACTTGGCTGTTTGCTCAAACTCTCCATTATAGTTTGAATTATCTAAAAGCAAGTACTGTGGGCATGTTTCAGCAAAAATAGGTTGTCCGCTTTGCTGTGCTAAATGGATGTGCTTCAACGAATCTCCAGCAGAAACATGAACTATATATAGAGGGCAATTGGCTTGATCTGCGGTATCAATTGCACGCTTAACTGCTAAAGACTCAAATTTGGTGGGCCGAGAAAGCATATGATAAAAGGGTGATACCTTTTTTTGGGAGACGTAAAGATCCCTTAAGCTGTTAATTTCATCACCTAATTCGCAATGTGCAGTTACCATTCCACCATATTTTCCAACAGCCTTCATCACATGATAAGTAGTTTCATCATCTAACCCAATAGTATCCTTGTATGCCAAGTAAACTTTGAATGTTGGAAATCCCATCTCAATACACTGTTGAATCTCATTCTCAGAGCTAACTCTCCAATCCACTGGACTTACGTGAAATGAGTAATCAATAGGACAGTTTTTAGCCTCATCAATTCTTATGTTTAGCGCTTCAGGTAGGGGTTGATCCTTTTTAGGGGTTACAAAATCGATGATTGATGTTGTGCCACCGTACAAAGCAGCAATACCTCCACTTAAGAAATCATCGGAAGAATATCCAGCGGGAGTAGGTAGATAGAGGTGGACGTGAGGATCAATACCACCGGGGAATACGTATTTATTCTCGGCATCAATAACCCTTTCAGCAATGTTTTCAGAAAGATTATCTTCAATCTGAGTTATCTTACCATTATGAATTAGAATATCAGCCTTATACCGCTCGGTTGATGTTACTATTGTTCCATTTTTAATAAGAGTTTTCATTTCACTGCTATTAAAATTAAATGTTTATCGTATTTGATACCTATAAAAGTACGCTTCGTTCAGAAAAATCAATTTGTTTACCCCAAACCCTAAAGGGAGCAAATTGATTTTCTTCACTCCCTTTAGGGTCGGGGTAAATGAAGATAATCAAATTGCGGAATAGGTATAGAATACGATAATCGTTTAAAATTATCGGGCTAAATCCTTTACAAACATTCCATTCACATCCTCTTTGAACCCTAGTTTTTTCAAATATTTAGTGTACTTCAAGCTATTTCCTTCCGCCATAACTTTTGTAAAACCAGCATCTATAAATTTATTTTTCAACCTATGGTAAACATACTTACCATTCTTAAAATCTCTATACTCAGGAATTACATAGTCCAACCCAACTTTTAGCACATTGTTTTCCTCACGATGAGCAAGATAAAGTCCTGCAACAGCCATATTTCTAAGGATAAAAAAACTGACGGTATTCATATCGGGTTTATAGGTAAATCCAGGGAAAAACTTTTGGATTTCGTCGTTGTGGAACTCAATGAATCTAATTAGATAATAATTTTCAGGTCGAATCTCAAGGATCTCAAAGATCTCCTTTTTACCATAAATTTCAATTAGGTAGTAAATATCAACCAGTACAATAAAGCCATTTAAAAAACCTACTGGTAATGCACCAATCAGAAAACCATAAACTGAGAAGGTTATTGCACCTACTAAGTTTATCCATCTGAACTTAACAATTGAATTCATGGTCATCGAAATCGCAATGATTACCGATGC
>JAYTVX010000472.1:0-2690 GCA_043743775.1 Bacteroidales bacterium
AAAAAGTAGGTTCTTTTACCTGCTCTTACAACTTTAGAGAAAATATCCTCTTTATCAACTCTTTCAACATCTTCAAGACTATCGAATCCTTCTGTCATCATTTCTAAAGATTATTAGGTTAGAATCTTATATGCATTTCAAAAATAGAAAAATAATTTAATAATCATAGTTTTTTTACCAAAAAAACAATTTTTTAGGGAAAATCTATAAATTCCAACGGTCGAATCTTGGTATAATATTTTCATGAGAATAGTGGCCTTAGACATAAGACATCAGAAGTTAGAAGCCGGAGATTTTAAGTCTGAAATCGGATGTCTGAAATCGGAAGTCTATTTAACCAAATATCTTAATTCTTTAATTTTTAAGGTTTTTTAATTTTTCATTTATAAAAATGACTTTATCTTTGCACACCTTAATAAACTATTTAATTGTTCGAATCCGTTCTTAAACACAATGATAAGCAGACGATTACTCCGAGTTAAGATTTTACAGATTCTTTTTGCGTACTATAAAAGCGAGAATGAGTCTCTCAATAGTGTTGAAAAGGAACTTCTACACAGCATTAATAAAGCCTACGAGTTATATCACTACCTCCTTCTTTTACCGATTGAACTTGCTGATCATTCTGAAAACAAAATTCAGCTTGCAAAGCAAAAACATTTAACATCGCACGAGGATTTAAACCCGAATACGAAGTTTATCGACAATGCTTTGATTAAGCTAATCCGTGAGAATGAGGCCTTAAACGATTATGTAGCGAGGCATCGGATTGGTTGGGGGCAATACCCTGAACTTATTCGAAATCTATATCAGAAGGTCTCTTCGGCTGATTACTTTCAGGCCTATATGGATTCCTCCAGCTCATCATTTAACGACGATAAACAATTAGTAATAAATATCTTATCGAAAGAGCTTGAGGATTTTGATGAATTCTATCAGTACTTAGAGGAACAAAGCATTTACTGGAACGATGATTTGGAGTTTATGCTAAGCATGGTTGTAAAAACACTCAAGAAATTTAATGAGGAACAACCAGCAACAACACCTCTTTTTGAAATGTACCGAAGTGATGATGATGAGGATTATATCAAACGATTGCTTCGTAAGGTAATTCTGAATCACGAGGAGAATGTAAAGTTGATTGAAGAGTATACAAAGAATTGGGAGGTCGATAGGATTGCTAGCATGGATATTTTGATCATGGAATTAGCATTGACTGAGATCAAGGAATTTCCATCAATTCCAGTGAAAGTTAGCTTTAACGAGTATATTGAAATTGCAAAGTTCTATAGCACCGATCAGAGTAGCACTTTCATCAATGGAGTATTGGATAAGATTATTCAATCGCTTCGAAAGAAGAACCTTTTTGCAAAACAGGGTAGAGGTCTTATTGGCGATGAGGATGATCGCTTGGTGATATCAGATGGAGAATAAGAATAATTTTCTAAATTTGATGATTAATTAAAGGGGTATGTTTCATAAATTTTGTGCAATCTTTTCACTAATAGTTCTTTCACTTTCTTTTGCTTGTAGCAATTCACCAAAAGGGGATTCTGGGGTTCCTAGTACTTCAAATAATATAAATGAAAAGAAGTATTCTGAACTTATCCTTATCGAGGATTTTTTTGATTTTGGATCGATTACCCATGGGGAGGTAATTTCTCATACCTTCCATTTCAAGAATGGAGGCAACGATGTTCTTATTATAAAAGATTTGATACCCGATTGTGGGTGTACTCAACCTAAAATTGATAAACGAGAATTTGAACCAGGTGAAGAGGGTTTTGTTGAAGTCATCTTTAACAGTAGAGGCTGGAGCGGTTCACAGTACAAATCAGTTACCCTTCGGACAAATTCACCCAATCGAGAAAAATCGGTTACGATAAAAGCGAATGTGGTTGAACAGAAGTAAGTGAAAAGTGACAAGAAAGCTATAAGGTTCTATCAACAATTAACAATCAACGAACAACAAAACACAAACCATAAAAACAATTTAAAATGAACAATTTCCTATTTGTAACATTACAGCAGCCTGCTGCAAATCCATTGGTAACATTTTTACCATTAGTTCTAATCATTGTAGTATTCTACTTTTTCATGATCCGCCCACAGATGAAGCGCCAGAAGGAACTTCGGAAATTTCATGAATCATTACAAAAGGGTGATAAAGTGATTATTGCTGGTGGAATTTATGGTAAGATTACTGAGGTAAAAGATGAGTATATCATTGTTGAGATTGACGAAAACACTAAAGTAAAAGTGGTTAAGAGCACAGTTATTCGTGACTCTTCTGATTTACCACAACAGAAGTAATAAGAAATTCATATCTTTATAGAGTTCAGAGCAATGAATCAAGTTGCTTTGAACTCTGTTTTCTTTTAATCTAATTCGTAAAAATTGGACTCATCATTACTGCGTCAGTTTGGCCAAGTATTCAGTAAAAGCAGGGCGAAATTCAATCAGCGCCTCGTGATTTTCCTGTTTTTCTTGATTGTGTCTACAATAATTTGGTACTTAACCAAGTTAAGTCACGAGTATTCAACCACGCTTTCATACCCCATTCGCTACGAGAGTTCTCCAAAAGGTAAAGTCCTTGTAGGAGAACCCCCACGTAAACTCCAGCTGAAGGTTAAAGCATTTGGATATACCCTTCTGAAATGCAAGTTGAGCGCAGCCCTTTCACCCATAGA
>JAYTVX010000473.1:0-1792 GCA_043743775.1 Bacteroidales bacterium
CGAATTTTTATAATTGTTTTTTTAATAACCTCTCAAAGTATTTACTCACAGGTTAATATCCAAATCTCAGTAAAGCAAACACACTCTAAACAGGCAAAACTATTCTTTTGTCAACAAACAGAATCAAAGCTGGTTGACTCATCAAAACAAATATCACCGGGAGTATTCAAATTCAATCTGCCAGCTAATCATGAGCAGGGACTTTACAAATTTGCGATTGGAAAGAATATCGACTTTGATTTTGTCGTTACCGATGAACCCCAGATTACCCTCGAAACAATAGTATTTGCTGCAGAAGATAGTCTAAGATCAATAGATTCAAAGGAGAATGAAGTTTACTTTCAGTATCAAAAGCTTAAAAAGAGGCTTTCGCAACAGGCTTGGTTTCTAAACTCGTTAATAGATTTCTATTCCGATAGCTCTGCTTTTTACAAGCAGTTGCATATAGAACTATTTAATGTTCAAACAGAGCTGTTCAATGTATCGAAGAGGTTGGCTTCTTCTAATCCAAATCTGTTTACATCAAATCTGATAAGGATGGAACTTAAACCTATACCTGAGATAGGCCTAAAATCATATGATAGAAATAACTTCTTAAAGCAAAACTGGTGGATTGATGTTAAACTTAGAGATATCAGATTTGCTAACTCTCTTGCTTTAGAGTCAAAACTGTGGGGTTTTATAGAGCTATTTATAAACGAAGGTTACGATAAGGAGCAACAGGATTCATCTTTTGTTGCTGCAGTAAAATCAGTTTTAAACCTTAGTGCAGATCCTGCTATAAAAGATTACTTCAGGAGAATTCTATTTAAAAACTACTTGGATACCGACTACGATGCTGCAACTAAATACCTTTATGAAACTCCTTTTGATGGTTTGGCACCTCTCAATCTAACTCCTGAAGAAAAGAACAGCTATGAGATTCAGGGAAAAAATGGAATTGGTTCAAAGGGCTATGATTTTAGCATTAAAACAATTGAGGGAACTAGATACAAACTTTCAAAGATTGACTCTCCGTATAAACTTTTAGTTTTTTGGTCGATGTGGTGCCCGCATTGCACCGAAATGCTTCCCGAACTTTATAAAACATACCTGAAATACAAGGATAAAGGATTCGAGGTTATTGCCGTTTCAATTGATGATGAAGTAGATGGTTGGAATAAGTTTGTAGTTGAAAAGAAGCAAAGTTGGATAAACACGATCGAACCAGATAATGGCAAAAGCAAAATCATTTCTGAGTATAATGTGGATGGTACTCCCAAGCTATTCCTTTTGGATAAGAATATGACCATAATATCTCGACCATCAAACGTTAAGCAGCTAGAGGCTAAATTGAAGATGATTCTTAAGTAATGGTTGAAGATTTATTCCAACATAGCCAAATTTAGCACTTCATTCAGAATTGAAATTGTTGGTTATCTTTGTCGACTCAATTCAAAAATCAGGTTATGATGGAA
The DNA here is from genome assembly GCA_043743775.1 of Bacteroidales bacterium. Lineage (GTDB taxonomy): Bacteria > Bacteroidota > Bacteroidia > Bacteroidales > Tenuifilaceae > UBA8529. Next base: position 1,458 of record JAYTVX010000473.1, read on the forward strand.
TTCTTTCAAATGCTCTTCGATTGGTACATGGCCAACATGAACTACTTTACCATTGCACTTTTAATGGCTATCGAAAGTACTTTTATACCATTACCCTCAGAGGTTGTAATTCCTTTTGCCGCTTATAAGGCGGCTCAGGGTGCTCTTAGCTTTTGGGGTGTAATTTTATCGGGGACAGTTGGAGCATTATCAGGGTCGTTGTTCAACTATTTTTTAGCTAGATATTTAGGACGTCCTTTAGTTTACAAATTTGCTGATACAAGATTTGCCCATTTATTGCTTGTAACCAAGGATAAGGTTGAACATGCTGAGAACTATTTTATTCGAAATGGGAA
>JAYTVX010000474.1:0-6343 GCA_043743775.1 Bacteroidales bacterium
ACCCCAAATTCCATTACCTGCTATGATATAAGAGTTGATGCTTCGCTCGGTGAGCGAGAGTACATTTTTCCCTTGCACCTCATCGCAAGCTTTAATGCATCTGAAGCATTTAATGCACTTTGCTGAATCGTAGGTTAATACGGGAGAACTTCTTTCTATCGTGAAGCCGATTTTTTGCCAGATCGGTTTGAAGAACCTGCTTTCGGGTTTTTCCAATCCATACCTGAACATCAACTCGCGAAGCTCATCAGGGTAAGTATTATCGTAGGAGTCGTTGTGTTCGCTGAGGAGGTAATCTAAAAGGAACTTTCGTGTTTGCTCCAGTTCTTCGTCAAAGGCCGTAATAACTATTCCCTCATCAACCTTAAGGGTGCATGATGCAACCAAGCCTCGGGTACCCTCCACTTTAACTAAGCAAAGGCGACAAGCCCCCGTAGGTGATAGTTTGTGATGAAAGCAAAGCCCAGGTATATTAAACCCATTCTCACGCGCGGAGTGAAGTAGATTTGCCCCTTTCGGAGCAACGACCTGCTTACCATCAATTGTATAGGAGACGAGTTGGCTCATATCTTTTTATGAGTGATTAATGAATTCATCCGAAAAATTGGCCCAAGCGCTTTTCAAAGGTAGAATTGGTGATTGACCTAGTGGGCAAAGCGATGATTTAGCCATAATTTCAGCTTGGGTGATGATGTTTAAAAAAGTGGATTCTCTTTCCTTTGGGTTTTGCATTGTAAGATTATTGAGCATTTCTAGGATATGAACTGTTCCAATGCGACAAGGGATGCATTTGCCGCAGCTCTCATGTTTAAAAAATTTCAGAATAGAGGCCAAGATCTCAAGAATACTTCTCGATTCATTCATGACCACTACTGCTCCAGAACCAAGAGTTAATCCATGTTCTTTAAGAGAATCGTAGTCAAGTGATAAACTAAGATGCTTTGCCGAAGCAAAAGTGCCTGCCGCTCCACCCAGCAGTATGGCTTTTATTTTTTTACCATTCTTAACCCCGCCTCCAAATTGATTGATAAGATCATCGAGCGTAATACCCATATCAACCTCGTAGTACCCTGGTGTATTAACATCACCGCTGAGGGTGAAGATTTTTGTCCCCGGAGATTTTTCTGAGCCAAATTCCTTATACCAATTCGCTCCAAAAAGGATGATTGGAGCGAAATTTGCAAGTGTTTCAACATTATTTATCAGGGTGGGTTGACCCCATAAACCCTTTTGTGCTGGGAATGGAGGCTTTATTCTAGGGTATCCACGTTTTCCCTCAAGCGATTCAAGCAGAGTAAGCTCCTCGCCACAGAGGTATGATCCTCCACCTGGTTTTACTTCAAGGGTGAAGTTAAAGTTAGAATTTAGAATACCCTCGCCCAGAAACCCTTTCGATTCAGCCTGTTCAATCGCTTTTTTTATTCTCTCTATACTGAGATGATATTCACCCCTTATGTAAATGAACCCCTTGCTCGCACTTACACTCCAAGCTGCAATCAGCATGCCCTCAATCAGATTATGAGGGTCGGTTTCCATTATAATTCTATCCTTAAAAGTTCCTGGCTCACCTTCATCGGCATTGCAAACAACGTACTTAAGACATTCAACACACGATTGAGCAGTAGATTTTCCTTTAATTCCAGTAGGAAAACCTGCACCACCACGGCCTCTCAGCCCTGAAGTGATAATTTCCTCAAACACTTGAGGTGGGTTCATCGTAAGCGCTTTTGCAATTGCCTGATAACCTCCACTCTGAAGATAATCCTCAATACTTTCGGGATTAATTAGTCCTGAGTTCCTTAGTGCTATCCTTTTTTCTTGGATCATAAATAGGAGAATGTTATGATGCTTTTAGCTCACTTATTATCGATTTTATTTTTTCAGGTGAGAGATTTCCGTAAATTTTCTGATTAATCATCATGCATGGGGAATCGCTGCATTGTCCTAGGCATTCAACCTCTTCGATAGTGAAAAGTTCGTCTTGAGTTGAGTTTGATGAATCGATATTAAGGCTTGAATTCAACGAATCGATGATTGATTGGCCTCCCAGCATGCTGCAAATGGGGGATTTGCAAACTTGAATCAAATATTTTCCTCTTGGTTTTAAACTGAACATCGTGTAGTATCCTACAATTCCATAAATCTGACCTAAGGGCAGGTTGAGGTGATGAGCAATTTTTTTTAAAGAATCTTCATTAAGATGGTGGTTTGGATCATGATTCTGAATATCATGTAATATTTCTAGAACGAAATCTCTTCGTTTTGGGTATTTTTTAAGGATCGATGCAATATCCATTTTCTCTGCTTATTTTCTCTCAAAAGGTAGTGAAAAATGGTATGCAAGTCAAAATAAAAAAACCTAACAGGTTTCTAAAACCTGTTAGGTTTGATGTTATAATAATAAAAAACTTTCTCAAGCAATCTGATGTCGCTCAAGAAAGTCAGGTTATTCGCCTAAATAAATTTAACCTTTAGCTACGGCTGTTGAATTAGTAACAACTTGGCTATAGGCCGGACATGTCTTTTTTGAGCAAGAGCTGAATACAACTGCTACTACAACCAGAACAAGTAATACTGCGAAAAATTTCTTCATTGCTTTCATCTAATTTCGATTTGAGAGTCCAGTGCTAATATATTTAAAAATAATTTAACATGCAAAAAGTTAACTCTTATTGTTTTGTGTTTTCTCAATTTTACATGCGTATGCAGGGCAAGAATGTTTCATACAAGAAACCATGCCCAACATAATTGATAGAAACAAAAATACTACCAAAATCCTTCTTCTCAAGTTAATCATACGTTTATTTTTTAATTATTATTCTAACTCTTCAAGTAATGACTTGATTATTACTTGACAAAAGTATTTAAAAAACAAGTTAAATTAATTTTTAAGAAGGAGATATAAATCATCTTTTTAGAATTTAAAATTTGAAACCAACAGTGCTATGCGGTTGTAATTATATTGAATATGAGTTATATGCATGATGTATTGGTGTAGTATTTTCGAAAATTTGCTTTTGACGACCTAACGTATTCGAAAGGTAAAAGTTAATATAGCAGGGATATAAAAATAATTTACAATTAAAATTTCACTTAAAAAACAAATCCATCAAGAATACGAGGGTTTTGAGAGTTTAGTTCATTCAGACAATTGCTTTATCATCTCCTTGGTAGACTTTTCAGCATTATCGTTCATAAAGTTTACATCGTAAATTCCCTTAAAAAGTTCACTAATGTTTATTTGGTTTACCTGACCAATTACCTCATCCTTGAGTACTTGGCCAGTAATACTTGTAATGATAACGTGTTTAACGTTTTCCGCACCTTTAAACTTAATTTCATTGGTGAATGGGTTAGGATAAACCGTTAGGTTGCCATTAAAGTTATCGTTAATGCCTGTAATGACTTCAAATATAACCAGCGTTAAGTGTTTAGATTTTATATTGGCGTGCCCCTGAAGTAGATGTGTAATCATCAGTAATTCTATGAAAAATTTAAGTCTTACCTGCAACTAGTAAGGTAGCCAAGTCGGCGTAAAGATTTTTATAAACTGTAATGTTGTTTGAGGCATCAGATGCAGTGAATTGACAGGTTCTCATAACTTTTCAGGTTTGAAGTATTTCAAAAAAAAACAGCTAGTTTTGATTTTCGAATACTAAACCTAAATCAATGTACAATATAATAGCTAACTCTCCTTTTTTTAGAGGATTAAACCCTGAAGCAGTGGAGTCAATTCTAGGTAAGACATCACATTCAATAAAGTCGTATACAAAAGGTCAAACTATTGCCCAACGCGAGGAGGAGGTGAATAATCTATGCATTGTGGTTACAGGTAGCGTAAAGGGTGAAATGGTCGATTTTTCGGGAAAAATCCTAAAGATTGAGGAGATATTTGCCCCCCAACCCATTGCTCACGCTTTTCTTTTTGGTGAACGCAACAGATTTCCTGTTGATGTAATTGCCCTGGAGGATTGCAAGATCCTTTTCATCCCTAAGCCGGAGGTTGTTCGAATGCTTCAGCAAAGCGATATTATTCTTCGTAATTACCTGAATGCAATATCAAATCGTGCTCAATTCCTGTCGAATAAGCTATGGTTTCTCTCGTTTAAAACGATTAAGGAGAAGGTGGCGCACTACCTGTTAAGTCTATCGCGTAGCGAATCAAATTCTGCAATAATGCTTCCCAAATCGCACCAGGAGCTGGCTGAATTTTTTGGGGTAGCTCGGCCATCGTTGGCAAGGGTTTTTTCGGAGATGCAGGACGAAGGGATTATAACCGTTAATCGACGGGAGGTGGCAATTATAAATAGGGGTAAACTGTTGGAAATGATTAGGTGAGTTACGAGTTACAGGTTACAGATTACAAAAACACTGAACGCGAAACTCTGAATGCAGAACGTTGAACATTAAAAAATAGCCAGATGAATTCAGGCGTAAGTATGAATTAACAATCGCTGACAACGCTAAACTATTCACTTTTTTTTTCTTACTTTACATCATATTTTAATTGAATGAAGGCTCTTATTCTTGCAGGAGGAAAAGGAACACGCTTAGGTGAACATACTCATCTAGTTCCCAAACCAATGATTCCGGTTGGGGGTAAACCTATTCTCCAGCATCAGGTCGAACTTTTTAAAAACTATGGCATTACGGATATCACCATGCTGGTGAACCATCTTAGTGATGCGATTATCCAATATTTTGGCAATGGCCATGCTTTTGGCGTATCGATAACGTACTACAGCGAGCACATTCCACTCGGAACGGCTGGAGGGATTAAGGATATGGAGGAGAGTTTAACGGACGATTTTATATTGCTTTACGGGGACGTAATGATCAATATGGACATAAGCCGTTTGATTGCTTTTCATAATAAAAAGGATAGCGATTGCACCTTGGTGGTTCATCCGAATGATCACCCGAACGATAGTGATTTGGTTGATGTTGATGAGCATGGATGCGTTGTTGCATTCCATTCAAAGCCGCACGAGGAGGGTAAATACTATCGAAATCTTGTGAATGCCGGATTATACATAATGAGTCCATCAATCCTTAGATTTCTGAAAAAAGGTAGAAAAGCAGATTTTGGTCAAGATATATTCCCTTCAATCTACAAAAAGGTCAATATGTATGGCTACAATACTGCTGAGTATCTTAAAGATATGGGAACTCCTGTAAGGTTAGAACGGGTAACCAAAGATTTTTTATCGGGTCGTATAGAACGTGCTAACTATAAGTATCAACGCGCTTGCATATTTCTCGATCGAGATGGAGTTCTGAATGAGGACACCGACCTGATATCACGCCATGAAGATTTAAACCTTTTCGAATTTGTTCCAGCAGCAGTAAAAAGAATAAACCAATCGGAATACTTATCGGTAGTGATTACCAACCAAAGTGTGGTTGCTCGTAATTTATGCACCTTTGACGAAGTAAAGATAATTCATAATAAGATGGAGTCCTTGCTGGGAGAGGAGGGAGCTTATCTAAATGGAATCTATTTTTGCCCTCATCATCCCGATGGAGGTTTTCCGGGTGAAAACCCACTATACAAGGTTGACTGCAACTGTCGTAAGCCAAAACCGGGGATGCTGCTTGAAGCCGCAGAAAAGTTTAATATAGATCTTCAAAAATCATGGATGGTTGGCGATTCCGACAGGGATATCAAAGCCGGAAAAGCGGCTGGATGCCGAACAATTGCAGTTCGAACAGGTCGCAGCACTCATACGAGTAAGGTAAATCCCGATTATTGGTTCGAGAACCTAACAGAGGCTGTTTCATTTATTCTTGATGATCCCTACAAAGAGATTGCGAGCAAGATTTATGATGAAATCAGCAAGAACAAAGCACAGCCATTTGTTATTGCAGTGGGAGGGAGAGCTCGATCGGGTAAAAGTGCCCTGAGCAAATACCTTACACAATGGCTTGAGCGAAACCAGAAGAAAGTGCTTCATGTAGAACTCGATAAATGGTTGCTTTCTGAAGTTGATAGGATTAATGCTAAAAACGTTTTCGATAGGTTTCAATTGACCTTGCTTACAAAGGATTTGGTAAAGATGCTTAAGGGGCAAAAGGTGGTTGCACCCGGTTATTCCATAGATCCAATGGCTGAGAAGGAACGTATTGCCTACGATACATCCGGTTGTGATGTCATAATAATTGATGGTGTTGTTGGCCTTTCGATGCCTGAGGTTAGAGAATTGTCACAGATGAAAATATTCGTTAAAATTGACCCTGACCTGCATGAACAAAGATTCTTCGATTACTATCGGTGGAGAGGTAAAACTGATAATGAGATTTTTTGTTTGTTCCAATCACGATTAATGGACGAAAATCGGTTAAT
>JAYTVX010000475.1:0-3975 GCA_043743775.1 Bacteroidales bacterium
AGCTTTGTACGATACCTTTTCGTGGCACCAATGGTTCACCTCAAGGGCAGCATTGTACATGCTCATCCCATTGATTCTATTTTTTAGTTCTCTATAAAAGACTTGACGGGCGGAATCGGTGTACTCATTATTGATGCGGTAGGGGAGAACGAAATGTCTGAAAATTTCCTCAGGGATTGTTTTGCCCCAGGTAAAGAAATCTCTCGCATGCAGAGCAGTATTAGCTTGATCAAATACGTACTCTCCATTGTGCATTGCCAAATCGCTTAAGGGCATAAAGGCGTAGAGGAACTCCAGCGCCTCCTTTTGTTCAATGGATATTTGTTTATTGAAGATATCAAATAGTTCATGAGTTCTACCCTTCGCCAAATCTTTGCTTTGAATGAACTGATTATACACAAGCAGTCGATAACTTGGATCAGATATCAGGTGCTTTTCCTGAGCGAACGAGTTTAAATTGATAAGTAATAGAATAGCAAACCAGACGGATAGTTTAGGAGTTCTCATTGGAAGAGGAATTAATTTGAAGGACAGCAATAAATGCAGAATCGATATAGCACCTAAATCCCCAGAAGCCAAACGGGTTCTTTGGGATTATCGGAACGGAATTTATTAAAATCGCTCAATGCTCGATTTTTATCGGTAGTCTTGCTAATCGATACTCTAAACATATTGCTACCTTGAATAATCTCAGGATTAAAGCCTTTTTGTTTGAATTTATCAAAAAGTTTTTGGGCATTCTCAATTTTACCAAAACTGCCCACTACAAGGTAGTATGTTTTATTATCCTGAATTTTGGGCTCTTCATAGTATAGAGCAGTCTTTTTTACGTTCTTATCGGTAATATTTTGCTCTATCTTAGAGTTTATTGAGTCCTTTTTTGATATCGTTGAAATGGTTTGTACTACCTCTAACTTTTTTGAAGAATATGATGTTGTTTCAATAGTATCCTGATTTGCAATTAGACTTTTCTCCCAGAAACGGAATTCAGGAACTAGAATAAATGTAACTGCTAATGCTGCTACTACAATAACTACGGAAAATACTACAAGAAATTTTGAAGTGGAAGATTTTTTTATAGTATTGCCTTCGTTTTTGGATGGTGGCTGCTGTTCTTTAACCTTAACTTTGCTCGGTTTTTTGAACGAAACTTTCTCAACCTCCAACGTTTTTAAGCCAAAGGTCGATAGCGCCGCTTCAATATTTGTAGCCTGTTCGAATTTTAGTTTACCCTTTTTATTCTTAAAAAGTTCTCCAACATTTTCAAAAACGAACGGTTTTCCGTCATTGAGGTCATTGGTTAATCTTTCAATAAAATTCTTTAATAAAGCGGATGCTTCCGTTTGGCTTATTGCAAGCTTATCGCAGAGGTAGCTTTCAATCGATTCATCGTTAAAAGTACGGGATGTGTCAAAGGAGATGATCTGCTTGGGCGGAATAAAACTCTTGCCATCAGCCGATGGGAATGCAGGTTCATATTTTTGAGTAAAACTTCCAATACCAGGCAGGCTAATGAAATTATGCTTTGCAAGAAGTTCCCTGATAATAAGATTTATTTCCAAGATTATTTTTTTAAGGGTTCAAGCAAAATTAGAAAAAAACAGATAGCGATAAACATAGCATCAACATTAAATCCTTACTCCCATTACCACAACATCATCAATACGGGGTGAATCTCCATGCCAATCGAGCAAATTCTTATGAAGTCTCTCTCGTTGTTCAGCCATAGGCAATTGGTGGATTTCAAGGAGTAATTCCTTAAAGTTTTTAATCATAAACTTACGTTGGTCAGGACCGCCAAACTGATCGACATAACCATCGGAGAAAGTATAGATGCAATCGCCCGGTAGTAGTTCAAGGGTATAATTTGTAAATGGTTCGTTGGCACGCATGTGGATACCAATTGGCATCTTATCGCTCTTGATATGGCTTAGCTCATTATTTCGGATATGGACAAGAGGGTTATTTGCACCCGAGAATTCAAGGATATTTGTCTCCTCGTCGATAATAAAGATAGCGATATCCATACCATCCTTGCTACTCCCAATTTCTACAGTTTGATGAAGCGAATTGATAACGGAACTCCGGAGTTGATTGAGGATATCACCGGGGTGTAAATCTCCCCCTTTACCAATAATTTGGCTTATAAACGACATCCCAAGCATACTCATAAAACCACCAGGAACTCCATGACCAGTACAATCGGCCACAACGCAAATCCTTTTTGTGCCAACTTTTGTGATCCAGTAGAAGTCGCCACTAACGATATCGCGAGGTAAGAAGAGAATAAAATATTCGTTGAATATCTTTTGTATCTGCTCATCAGGAGTTAAGATTGCGCTCTGAATTCTACTCGCATAATGAATGCTACTTTTAATCTCCTCGTTTTGAATGGATATCTTTTCATTCTGAACCTCAATTTCATCCTTTTGAGCAACAACTTCGGCAGTACGCTCCTTAACAATTTTTTCAAGTTCCTCTTTTTCAGCAATTAACCGTCGTGTATTCCAGCGAACTAAAACCCAAATTAATGCAACGAATAGGATTGAATATAATATCCATGCTAGTATAGTTCGATACCAAGGAGGAGAAATGGAGAATTTATAATACGCGATAGTGCTCTCATTGCCATATATGTTACGGGCTTTAACTTTAAATGTGTAATTACCCTCACGAAGATTGGTATAGGTTGCCTTTGCATCTTTATTCCACAAGGACCAGTTTTCGTCTGAACCTTCAAGGAAATAGCTGAATTGGGTATCCTCCTCCTTTTCGTAGAAAATAGCGCTGAACTCAAATACTAATTTATTGAAACGATAGGATAGTTTATGAATCTGTTCCGGGGTTTGAACTAATGATGCAATGTTTTTTTTATTTTCACCTATTTTAAAGTATGTACCATTAAAGAGAACCGTATCCTCTTTGGAGTAAACCTTACGAATTAAAGCATTGTATGGTAATTGGTAGTTTCTCTGTGTTTTTGGATTATAGCTGTAAAGCTCCTTTGCACAGCTGATCCAGATGATGCCATCATCGTTATAAACAGCATCGCTAAATTTATCAGGTAGACGCTTAAAAGGGGTGTCAATTATTGAGTATTTTCCTGCACTATCTGCTTCAGCAAGTTCAATACAAAAAGAGTTTTTTTGGTATGCGATAACAAATCCATTTGTTGTTTTCACCATTCTATAAACCGAATAATCTAATAAATTCTTTGGGTCACCGGGCAAACCCGAAGGTAAAAACTTATTACTATCATAGTCGAATATGTACAGCCCTTTATTTGTGCCAAAGTACAGAGTATTGTTGCTGCTAAAAATTTGAATTTCATTTATTGTTGGGAGCCCACTCTCTGTTCCAAATAAATCTAACTTCTTATTATTATCGCTCAACCTAACAATACCGTTTACATAGGTTCCAAGCCATATATTGCCTTTACTATCCTCACCAATACTTTTTATACTAAAATTCACTACCTTTTCAAAGTACCTACCCTTATTTACCCACTCACCATTAATAAAATCAAAAGCGGTAATGCCAGCTCGTTCACCTACATAAACCCTTGATGGATTAATTTTAGATTGGTAAATCTTATAACCAATAATAGTAATTTCAGCCTTAAATTTATCACTTATTGATGTAATCTCTCCATTTTCATTCACTTCGTAAAGACCACTATCTGATCCAATAAGTAAAGATTTCTTTCCTGTTTTTGGGTTTTCAAAAAAGCCGAAAGACCAAACAGCATCAGTTATTTTTGTGGGAATAAATTTAATGAAACCATTCTCAATTATTTGCTTAAAGAGTCCGCTAAACGTACCAACATAAAGAGTCCCATTAAAACGGGTTACATCATTGATTAACCCATTAAGCCCAGATTCCTCACCAAATCTTCGGAAGGGGGATTGAATTTCGGCTCTTGATATGCCATAAAAAGTTGTAAGCCAAAGGGGATCAGAGGTATTTATGGCTGAA
>JAYTVX010000476.1:0-3472 GCA_043743775.1 Bacteroidales bacterium
AACCTGATAAATAATTGCTGTATGATGTCCCATATCCTCGGTGTAAGTGGTATTTCCTACCTTGTATTTTACTTTAACCCCTTCAAACTGTATAATATCGCCCGGATAAATGACATCCTTTTTAGGATTAACAAGCTTTCCATATTTATATTTATGGTCCCAATCAGCATTGATATGCGTTAATGCTTGATTTGCTAAATCCCAACATTCTCCCCGATCAACTTTTTTACCAATAGTTGTTTTAACATATTCTAGTATCTGCTTGTTAAGGCTAGGAATACTATCCTGAGAATAGCTTGGGAAGGTAAAAAAGAGAAGCCAAGCTGATAATAAAACTACTCTTATACCGAGTGTACTCTTTGTGTGATACATTTCTAGTTATTGTTTGTTAAAAACATTATTAAACTTTTAATTTCCGCTCTTTTCAAGGTGAATAAAAAGCTTCTTTCTAAGTTCATTGGGCACAAATGGTTTGAGAATAAAATCGTTCATCCCTAGGCTGTAAATTTTCTTTTGAATATCCAACATTGCAGAGGCTGTAAGAGCAATTATTGGAATACTACTCTTTTTAGTATTACTCATTTTTCGGATTGCTAAAGTTGCTTCGTATCCACTCATTACAGGCATTTCAAGATCCATTAGAATGAGATCAAAATTTTCGTTTTGATGTTTTTCAACTGCAACTGCTCCATTCTCGGCATGATCAACCTCAAAGCCCCACTTTGTAAGAAACTTCTCGGCTATTATTTTATTAATCTCGTTATCTTCAACTATTAGTATTCTATAGGTCTTTGTAAATTCCACATCAGTTAAGATTCTTCCCAAATCATGCTGTTCAAAAACGGGGATATCTGTTTTGGGGAATTGAAGCGAAAAGTAGAAAGTTGAACCATGATCAGGCTTACTGATTACCTTTATAACTCCACCAAGAACTTTAACAAGTCGCTGGGAGATAGCTAAACCAAGTCCTGTTCCTCCATATTTTCTTGTTGTTTCGGCATTAGCTTGAGTGAATTCCTTAAATATTATTCCCTGTTTTTCCTTATGAATTCCTATTCCTGTATCTGAAATGGCAAATTGGATGGTAGCGCTATGCTTAAGATCTTTTTCAAGTTTAAGCGAAAGTGTCACCTTCCCGCGTTCAGTAAATTTAAGAGCATTCCCGATAAGGTTGGTTAATACTTGATTGATTCTGATCGGATCGCCAATTAGATTCAGAGGAATTTGTTTATCGATTTCAGCAATAAGTTCAATCCCTTTATTTTTGGCCAGTTGATCAAAACTATTTCTTAATCCTTCAGCAATTGATTTTAGATTGACAACAACCTTAGCCAGTTCAATCTTACCCGCTTCAATTTTACTAAAATCGAGAATATCGTTAAGAAGCGCCAGAAGAGTTTCGGCAGAAAATTTTAACGCGCTTAGGTTTTCTATCTGTTCTGCTTTTGGGCTTTCCTGAAGTAAAAGATTGGTCATCCCAATCACCGCATTCATAGGAGTCCTAATTTCATGACTCATAGTGGATAAAAACTGTTCCTTTGCTTTACCCGCTTCTTCGGCTTGAATTTTTGCTTGCAACAGTTCTTCTTCAACCTGCTTCCTTTGAGTAATATCACTCATTACTATAAGTAAACATTTATCTCCCTGTATATTAATCTCTTCGGCTGAAAATAGACAGGTAAGAATTTTACCCTTAGTATTTTTGATTTGAACTTCTTGTTCCGATAATCGACCTGATTTTACAATTTGAGCTACTAATTTTTCTCTAATATTTGGATTGCTATAAATTCCAACTTCATTTGAGGTAAATCCAATTACTTGTTCACGGGATAAACCCGTTTTCTGAAGAAATGCTTCATTGATATCAATATATTTCCCCTCATCAAATGTTGTGATGGCCATCATCACAGCTCGAGTGTTGAATGCTTTCGAAAACTTTTCTTCTGATATCTTTATGGCACTTTCTGCTTTAATCTTTTGAGTAATATCCTGACTAATAACAAAAATAACATCCTTACCACTCCAAACCCCTTTAAACATTCTTGTTTCAGTAGGTATTCTAGTATTTTTCCTAGTTAATAAAAAAGAGGAAAATGTCTCTTTTCGATTCTGATTGACATTATTGATAATATTGATGATATCATGATCAGGGTTAGTGATATTCATACTTGCATAAGGTTTAAGCAAAAGCTCATGCTCACGATAACCCAGTAAATCAATCACTGCCTGATTGGTTTGAATAATGTTCCCTCTTTTATTAAGAATGAAGATAAAATCTTCAAAAGTATTTACGAGTAGTTTAAAATTCTGTTCTTCTTCAATAAGCTTTGATTCATAATCCTTTTGAAAGGTAATATCAAAACATGAATCAAGAAGTGCTGGTTTATCCTCCCACATTATCAGCGATACATGGGATTTCAGCCACTTGAGGTCCCCTTTTTTGGTCTGAATCCTGAATGTAAAACTCTTGGAGGGTTTTTGACGAATCTCATCGTAATTATCGCGGAAAAGGAGTTTAATAAGCTTTTTATCCTTAGGATGAACTATATCGATAAAATTGATCGTCTTAAGCTCTTTTGATGAATATCCTGTTAGGGTGCAAAAACTAGGATTATTGAACACAAATCGAAAATCTTGAATAATATAGATTCCACCCTCACTACTCTCGGCTATAACCTTAAGTAATTGATATTCACTTTTAGCTGCTTTAAGTTCAACTTTTAAACGTGATATATCTTTATCCTGATTTGTATTTGACTCAGGCATGTTTAATGCTATAATTATTAGGAAATAGTTGGAAAAGGTATGAAAAAATTAGCGACTCTCATAAAATGCATAGTACATTATGTTGTTAAACTAAAAACAGATGTTTAGTATACTTTTAAAATCTATGTAAGCCTGAATAACAATAGTCTTTAAATAAGGTTCTTAAAACATCAAGGTGTCATATCGTCATATTAAATTTTACTTAAGTGACACAATGTCTTGTTTTATCATTTGGCATATTCATTGAATAACTCCTATCAGAAACCAATTTTAATGGTTACTAAAACAAATATTATATGTTTAACTAAACGAATGGAGGATAAAACTATGATTCCGACGATTAGACGTAAGTCGATGTTACCAGGTCTTAATGATGGTTTTTTCGGTGACGACTTGTTTGCTAGATTTTTTGAAACTCAAGCAAACACATCAATACCTGCTATAAATATTAAAGAAGGTAAGGATGAATTTAACATTGAAGTAGCTGCTCCTGGTTTCGAAAAGAAGGATTTCAAGATTGATCTTAATAATAATATTCTTGAGATCTCAAGCGAGAAGGAGGAAAAGAACGAGGAAAACGGCGATATGCTGATGCGTTGTGAGTTTAAGTACGCTTCCTTCAAAAGGTATTTCACGCTACCCAATACCGTTGAATCGGAAAAGATTCAGGCTACCTATAAGGATGGTATCCTGAATGTTGCAATTC
>JAYTVX010000477.1:0-4174 GCA_043743775.1 Bacteroidales bacterium
TTGGTCAATTAAAACAACGTTGGGTCGTGTTGTGATAAACTGCATCCATTGCGTATTATTGTAAGCTCCTGTTCGGGTTACCACAAACCGATCACCTCGTTTTAACGCAGGGAACATCAATGATGGTCGCAGAATATCAATATTCATACAGAGGGGGCCGTAGATGGTAATCTCTTCTACCAAGCCTGAGTGACTGCTTACTGGATGAATCTTATGATCGTACCAGAATGCAGTAAATAGAAGATTAACTCCAACATCAACGATGGTTGCCCGACGACCATCAGATAGACGCTTATTAGCAAGCACTGAACCAGCAATGTAACCAGCATTATCGATTAGTGCACGTCCTGTTTCCAATATCAATGTTGGTAGCTTATCAGGTTTTATTTCAGAATCGATAATAGCAGAAGTAATTGCCTCGGCATACTCATCGAAAGATGGTGTAGTATCCTCGCCCGAAAGGTATGCGCCCCTAAGCGTATTCTTCGATGCAAAACCACCCCCCATATCGATATATGAAATATAATGATTGAATTTTTTTGCAACATCGTTGGCTAGCTCAGCAAGTTTTGTGGCAGCAATTCTATATGCATCCGTGCTCATCATATAGGTACCAATATGAGTATGCAAACCCATAAGTTTTAGCTTTGGATTAAGCATAATGCGATTCAGCGCATCCCATGCTTCACCGTTCTCATAGTTCAATCCAAATCGGTCCCACTTTGGATATATACCAACATCCATATTAACCCTGATTGATACTCGTGCCTCGATATTTTTTCGCTGACATACATCCGATAGCATAAAGAGCTCATCAAAATGATCGATATGAATAAACGACCCATTCCTTGCGGCTTTTTCTAATTCTTCTGCACTTTTCGCAGGACCATTAAAGATGATATTCTCACCCTTAACTCCATTTCTAATCGCCTTATCGTACTCAAAACCAGAAACAACCTCAGCCCACGATCCCTCCTGATGGAAAATTCGGCATATAGAATCGAGATAGTTAGTTTTATAGCTCCAAGCCATTTGAACCTTGGGATACCTCACGCTGAATGCCCTTTTGACATCCTCCATAGTTCTTCGAATAGTTCTTTCGGAGAATACGTAAAGTGGAGATCCGTAGGTATCCATAAGATCATCTACTTTAACACCGTCTATGATTGGCATTGATGAAATTACGGCTCCCACGCCATGCTTAGAAGGTACTCCAGGGCTTAATTTTGTAATTGTTGGGCGTTCAAATAATTGCTTCGACATATTGTTGTAGTATTTTTGATTACAGTTCGTTTTTTTGAGTTACAATTCTCCTGTAGTAGTTAACTTAGAGAATGATTCAAGATCTACTATCATATCGTATGAGTAACGAACAAACATTTTGCCTACATCATAATGCGTGTAGGGTTTAACATCCATTCCCAGTGATAACTTAAGTAGTGCTTCTGGAATATTCTGACCAACACCCACCGCAAGATAAACCCAAGCTGGAATACGAGGATTGATTTCAAGCAGGTAAAGTTGACCCTCAGAATTCCGGATTAGCTCCAACTCCATTCCACCTTTCCACTTGGTTTGAGCGATTATCTTTTTGGCCAAATCGAGCATCGATGGATCTTCGATGGTAATTCCACCCCAAGCCTTGCCTTTATCGGTGATATACTGCTTACGCATTGGAACAGCGGCAATCAAATTGCCTTTTCCGTCACCAAGCGCAATAACGTTAACCTCAGTTCCTTTGACAAATTCCTGAACAATAACAGGGAATCCCCACTTTGCTGCCATTTTCGAAAAATATACAGCCGCTTGTTCTTCAGAATAGGCTGCATAAGCATCGTAGTATTTACCCTTAATCATCACAGGATATTTCATCGATTTAAGGGTATTACTTAAATCATAAATACTGAAAACCTCCGTACCACTTGGAACATTAACCCCATACTTTTTACCGTATGCTGGCAAATTCGATTTATTTCTTTCCTCAAATTGCTCAAGTGTAGGTAAATAAGTTTTAATCCCCACTCCCTCAAGTTTCTTCTCAAGTTTGATAAATGAAAAGAGTTCGGCGTCGAAATTTGGGATAATAACATCCAATTTCTCCTTCTCGTGTATCTCCAATAATCTTTTGAATAGAGCGTCCTTGCCCTCCGATGGATAGGGAATCATATAGGTTTTATCAACCAAATCGCTCATGTAGATACCCGGCTCAAGATGCTCGTATGCTAAACCAATAATCCTAGCATCAAAATCTTTCGACTCCTTGATTCCTCGAATCACTGGAATACCAGGTCCAGGACTGTCAATATTATTGAGTCCTGTTACAGCAACTGTTACTTTTCGTGGGCTCATTTTACTCTTCTAAAAGATTATTAATCCGTAGGTCGTTAACAAAGTCAACCAGATATCGTTCAAGGGTAGTTTGATCCACTTCGTATTTTTCCAACATTAGTGTAGCTATCTCATTAATGTCTTTCCCTTCTTTAATTAATGCCAGAGCCTCTTTACCTGTATTATTTAGTGTGTAAGAATCGCCAGTTGATGGGTTGAAAACAAATCCGTTATCGCTAAGCGCAACATTTCCTTTTATGATCATAACTGTTCAGTTTTTAATTTCCAATTCACTTATTATTTTCAACTAAAATAATTTTAAACACAATGATATATAGTATATTCAAATACACCCAGACCTATTATCCTACATAAAACTATAGTTTTAATTATTAACGCTTTAAACACAGAAAAGTTATTTTTTCGATAAGGGATAAGGTTATTGTAACTTAATGAATTTATTTGATAAAACTTGCTCATTGTATATAGTACAACCACCAATTCAAACACCCTACTTAATTTTAGTTTTAAATTGAATTGATTCAATTTAATGCACTTATAGGGTTAAGAATATTTATAGCATAGAAGTGTGAATCACTATTTCAAATTCACGAAAGGCAGCTCATTATAATTGGCTAAACAAGTTAAAAAGAATCCACGAAAGAAGGTATTAAAAACTTAGGCTAATTTCATTCCCAGTATGGTTATAAAACACTCTTGCATAGCACTGGCTCACTAAATCAGCATACTTCTCAACTCCTGTACAATGGCAAACACCTAATGATTTTGGCGAGATTTGTTCAA
The DNA here is from genome assembly GCA_043743775.1 of Bacteroidales bacterium. GTDB lineage: Bacteria > Bacteroidota > Bacteroidia > Bacteroidales > Tenuifilaceae > UBA8529. Next base: position 3,133 of record JAYTVX010000477.1, read on the forward strand.
AATAGTTCGTAATGGTTATATATTGGTAGCAGCTACAATCTTTAATGTGAAAGCCACCTAAAATCATATTTACAGGTAGGTTGAAATGCTCGATAGCTGCTTTAACGATATTTGTTATTCCTCGGTGCGAGCAGCTGGATATAATCGAAAGTTTATCATCCTGTATAATCGCTAAATAGAGCTCATCTTGAAATTCATCCTCTTCGAAGCCGCTCGGTTTTTTTATTTTAAAATGGTGAAAATGTTTATCATTGCTATCTACTATTGGTATATCAGGCATTATAAAGATATTCTTATCTATTTCTGTAATATTGGTAACATATTCAACTCTACCATCCAACAGTAAAGGCTCATATGGTATTCCGATAAATCTATCGTTCCCACCATATTTTGGTAAAAATGCCTCTTTCTTGATATATACTTTTGCTTTGCTATTTATTTTTAGAAATGGATATAATCCACCAGTATGGTCGTTATGGCCATGACTGATTATGACAGCATCAATCTCAGAGATATCAATTCCAAGAATCTCAGCATTTTTAAGAAATGAACCGCTGTAACCCATATCGAAAAGAATCTTCTTGTTTTCAGTTTCAATATATAACGACAAACCGTGTTCAGCGGTTAAGTCCTGTTGATATACTAAATTCTCGATTAAGGTTACAATTTTCATATTTATGCAATAGTCCTAATTGATGCGACCTCTTAGTGATTACATTGATGTTCGCCACTTGAGTGTTCATGATGGCTACAGCCAACACCAGAGTCATTAACTTTACCAAGGAGATATTCTTCTGTGACTATTCTAACATCTCCTGAGCAGCCACGAATAACCTCAATACCTTGTTGACTTAGGACATTTAATGCTCCATCGCCCATATTACCTGCAAGCATTACATTCACACCTTTTTGTTGGAGAGTTGAAGCAATACTACTTTTACAACCACAACCCTGTGGCGAGGGTAGTAATTCTGAATCAATAATTCTCTTATTTTCATCAATATTGAATATCGTGTAAGCTTCGCAATGGCCGAAATGGCTA
>JAYTVX010000478.1:0-2373 GCA_043743775.1 Bacteroidales bacterium
GAAAATGTGAGTTGGTTGGAATATCTTTAATAATTCCAGTTACTTCAAAGGCTTTTTCCCCAACTTTTATTGATTTTCCGATAGGATCTGCAGGACCAAAGTATTTGTTGGCAATTTTCTCGGTTAGGACTATTTTATTTGGCTCAAGAAGAGCTGCCTTTGGGTTACCTTTAACAAATATGTAGCTGAAAATATCAAAAACCGTTGAATCGACATAGAAGAAATTCTCTTCGAAGAACTCCTTTTCTTCATACTTAACGAGAGTCCTTTGGAAACCTATAAAACGAACAAATGATTGAACTTCAGGGTAATCCTGAACAACCTGTGGCCCAAAGGGTATTTGAGCAACATTCCATGTAAACTGATCGTCGGGCTCTTGAATATGTGATGAAACGCGATAAATGCGATCAACTTTTTCGTTGTACCGATCAAAACTTACTTCATCGGCAACATAAATTATTAAGAATAGAGCACTTGCTATTCCAATGGTTAAACCCAAGATATTTAGGCTACTATAACCGAAGTTTTTATATAAATTTCGGATTGCTGTTTTGATAAGATTTTTTAGCATAGTTTTTTAAATTAAATATAGAATTATAAAATAAAGGTAGGTTAATCAGTTTATATATAGACATATCAATTCTAACTTTAGCTTAATTTTAACATTAAGAAAGTTAACAACAATATGATAAATTGCTAGGAAACAACTTTTTAGTAAAGAAGTAAGATTTAGAAAATTAGAAATCAATAACCTGAAGCTATTTCAACCTAATACCCTTATCCTCAATTTCGATAATTTTGAATTTAAATAATGCGCCAACAGCTTTTTTGTAGGTTTTTTTACTCACACCAAAGAGTTCGTAAATGGTATCAGGATCGCTTTTATCGGTGACAGGGAGAAAACCGTTGTGCTTCTTCAAAACAGCTACAATCTTCATCGAGATATCGTCCACTTTGCCATAACCTGCTTTTTGGAGCAATAGATCGATCTTCTCATCCTCTCGGATTTTTTTGATAAACCCCTTTATTCGATCACCTTTTCTTAATGGCTGAAAGATCTCGTTGTTGTAGATTACACCAAGATGTTTGTTGTTGATAATGGCGTTAAATCCTAAATCTGTTTCGCCTACTATTAATAGATCAACCTCTTGTCCTGCCTCATAATCGGGAGGAAGGTTATCGAGGAATTTTTCAATCTTTGCTGATGCTACTAAACGTTTCGAATCGGAATCGAGGTAAACAGTGACGATATACCATTTCCCTTCCTCCATCTTCAACTTTTGCTCACGGAATGGGACGAATAGATCCTTCATCAGCCCCCAATCGAGGAATGCTCCCATTGGGGTAACTGCAACGGCTTTTAAGCATGCAAACTCACCAACCATGATGTACGGGGTTTCGGTGGTTGCTATGATTCGATCCTCGGAATCGAGGTAGATAAAAACATCAAGGATATCCTCGGGTTTGGCGTTTTCAGGTACATACCTTTTGGGTAGAAGAATCTCGCCATGTTCACCACCATCGAGGTAAAGTCCAAAATCAACCTCTTTTACAACCCTTAAACTATTGAGTTTTCCTATCTCAGCCATGCTTATTGTTCTATTTATTTGAGGATGTAAATGTATGATATTATTGCCACAAAGTCACGAAGTAGTAATGGATTACTAAGATACTCTGAATGATAATGTATAGTGTAAACTATATTTTATGAGCCTTTGTGGCAGTATTGTCATTTATTTTAAATGATAAGTAGAATTAAAATTGAAATGTTAATTTGGCGCTTAAATCATTCAATTATTGTTTTTGTTCATACCTTCGTAACGGAATTTATAAATACTTTAAAGTATGATTAATCAGAGTAAACAACTTATTCTCCTACTATTTATCTTTCTTCTATTCTCTATTTTTTTTTCAGGAGCTTGTTCTAAGAAAGTAAGTGTTAGCAATAGCGACACCACTAGCATAAATGTTAATAAAGCCAATAAGCTGATTAAAGAGAATGTAAGTAATCCCAATTTTGTAGTACTTGATGTTCGAAAACCTGATGATTTTAAGAAAGAGCATATTGCTAATGCCCTTAATATTGATTTTAAATCCGATGATTTCTCATCCAAACTCGATAGTCTTGATAAAAGTAAAACCTATTTGATAAACTGCTACGGAGGTTTTAGGAGCAAGAATACTATGGCGCTGATGGAGAAAAAAGGGTTCGCAAAGCTTTATAATATGAAGGGTGGGATAATGAAATGGCGAGCAAAGAGGCTTCCAACTGTTTCTAATTAATTCAAGTTGCTAGTTAAGATGAAATCATTATAGTTGTTAAAAAGTTCTTTGTCTTGTTGATATAAAGCCTTGTAAATATTAGCTTTAAAG
>JAYTVX010000479.1:0-12031 GCA_043743775.1 Bacteroidales bacterium
GTTGTTTTTCGTAAGGAGATCGTCGATCTATTTATTGGTTTTTTTAAGTTTAAGATGAATGAGGAAACTTCATACGTTTTTAAGCTTATAATCTCCATGATTCCAGTTGGTATCATCGGAATTCTTTTTAAAGATAAGATTGAAGCTTTATTTGAGGGTAACCTACTTCTTGTCGGTTCAATGCTTTTATTAACTGCGTTATTGCTGACATTAAGTTATTATGTTAAGCATAAAAGCAGTCGCCCGATAAGTTATCTCGATTCAATAATCATTGGTATTGCCCAAGGTATCGCCGTTTTACCAGGATTAAGCCGATCGGGTTCAACCATAGCAACAGGATTAATCTTGGGGAATAATAAACCTGAGGTTGCACGATTCTCTTTTTTGATGGTTATACTACCAATCTTAGGTATGACATTGCTCGATATTAAGAGCGGTGCTTTTGCCTCAATGCAAGGTGTGTTAATTCCAACTATTGCTGGTTTTATAACTGCATTTATCATTGGCTATATTACTTGTAGCTGGATGGTATCCTTAGTGAAAAAGGGAAAATTAATTTGGTTTGCTGTTTATTGTGCCATTGTTGGTATCGTTGCAGTTGGTGCTTCATTACTTTAAAAAGATGATATGATCTCAGGGTATAACAAGGATACTGATTTTCAGGAAGGTGCAATACTACTTATCGATAAACCGTATGGTTGGACCTCCTTTGATGTAGTGAGTAAGATCAAGAATCTTATTCGCAGATCGAAGGGGTACAAAAAAATAAAGGTTGGTCATGCTGGAACGCTCGACCCATTGGCTACTGGCTTGCTTGTAATCTGTATTGGAAAAGCAACCAAATTGGTCGAATCCTTTTTAAAGGACGATAAGGAGTACATTGCAACATTCCATCTGGGACAAACAACCCCATCATTTGATATGGAGACTCAAATGAATCAGGATTACCCAATCGATCACATTACCGAAGAGCTGGTAAAAGATGTTGTAAGTAGTTTTTTAGGAGCGCAGGACCAAATACCACCATTATACTCCGCCAAAAGCGTTAATGGGAAAAGAGCCTATAAATTTGCGCGCCAGGGAGTGGATATGGAGCTTGAATCGGTTAAGGTTGTTTTTCATGAATTGGAAATTATCAGGTTTGAGATTCCGAATCTTACTATCCGAATTAAGTGTAGCAAAGGAACATACATACGTTCACTGGCAAGAGATTTAGGAAAAGCGCTACAAAGCGGAGCATATCTAGCCGATTTAGTTAGAGTCGGAAGTGGAGCCTTTAGGCTAACAGATGCAGTGGGTCTTGAAGAATTTGAAAAAAATTTCAAGGCTGATGTAACCAACTAAAAAACGACACGTATAAAGGGGGCAGTCTTTTAAAGAATGCTTATTTTTACAGTCGAATTGATTTTAAATTGACACATCATATAATCCAATTATTAGTTTGATCTTATTCGATAGTTTCTTCTGCTTTTAGCAGGAGAATAATTTATTGTGGTTTGTTTAGTAATGGTTTTTTAATAGAAATCCCTTAATTTTAAATAATGAAACTCTCACAGTACAAGTACAACCTTCCTCAGGAGCTAATTGCAAAGTTTCCTTCCGATAATCGTGACGAATCTAGGTTAATGGTCTTAAACAGAAAGACCAAAAAGATTGAACACCGGATTTTCAAAGAAATTATCGAGTATACAAACGAGGGTGACGTTTTTGCTTTCAATAACACTAAGGTTTTTCCTGCTCGCTTGTATGGCAACAAGGAAAAAACTGGTGCTGAAATTGAAGTTTTCCTTCTAAGGGAGTTGAATAAGGAGCAAAGGTTATGGGATGTTCTCGTCGATCCTGCTCGAAAAATAAGGATTGGAAATAAATTATACTTTGGCGAGGATGATGTTCTTGTTGCAGAGGTTATTGACAATACTACATCACGTGGACGTACCCTCCGTTTCCTTTTCGATGGTTCATACGATGAATTTAAGGCAACACTTTATCGTCTAGGTGAAACACCTCTACCCAAGTTCATTCGTCGTGATGTTGTTCCTGAGGATAAGGATCGTTACCAAACAGTATATGCAAAGCATGAAGGTGCTGTTGCTGCTCCCACCGCAGGTTTACACTTCAGCCGTGAATTGCTGAAACGACTTGAAATTAAAGGTGTTCATTTTGCTGAGATTACTCTTCATGTTGGCCTTGGAAATTTTAGAACGGTTGACGTTGAGGATCTTACCAAGCACAAGATGGACTCAGAGCAGATTGATATCCCAATGGAAGCTGTAGATATTGTTAATGCAGCAAAACTCAACAGAAAAAATGTTTGTGCTGTAGGTACAACAGTTCTTCGTACTCTTGAGAGTTCAGTTTCTACTGATGGTTACTTAAAACCCTATAGCGGATGGACTAACAAGTTCATTTTCCCTCCATACGAATTTAGCGTCCCCAATATGATGGTTACTAACTTTCATCTTCCTTTATCAACATTACTGATGATGGTTTCGGCTTTTGCTGGTTATGATTTCCTTTTTGATGCATATAAAGTAGCCATCAAGGAGAAATATCGATTTGGAACTTATGGTGATGCAATGCTAATAATATAATGAGATTGAAGATCATATTGAAACAAAACCCTGCTTCGGCGGGGCTTTTTGTTTGATTAGAGTTGAACTGATCCCGAGCGTAGCCGAGGGATCACTAGGGTGATATTGCCTTCGGTGAACTCGTAAACTCGGTTCCCCGTAGCTTTGCTGCAATTAATAAATATTTTCAGACAATACCTCGACAGCTCTGCTGCGATGTAGTTTATTTCCAGTTTTGGCCTTGATGAAGGTATATTAAAAACCTCTGCGCTTTCCGCATCTCCACGGTATATATTTGTATTCAAAACTAGTGTCATGTCAACATTCGTATAACCAACCCTCACCCCTCTAACCCCTAAAGGGAAAGTCTGCGCGCAGGATTGCCCCTTTAGGGGTTAGGGGTCAAGTGGGGATGCGACAAATTATAATTGACTTTACACTAGGAAGATCTTTATCCTTGGCATTATTTCAATTAGAATAGAATTGCATCAGAATTGAAATAACGATCATCAAGAAGAAAAGAAAACTTGGCCAAAATTTACGATTTGAAATTGCAAAGTAGTGTGTAAGTTGAAAGATAACGGGTATGATAGCAATATATACTATCTCAATTGAAACGCTTGGGATTAAAATAATAATAGCGATAGAAACAAGGTTAAACCAGAAGAATGCCCCATGGAATTTTCTAACGCTAATCTTCTGTGTTGGCAGGGTATTTACCAGAAAGAATCCTGAAATGATAAATAGAAGTATGCCATAGGCGTAGAAAATATATAGAAGCACTCCATTACTATCGTTATTAACCTCTGTAAATAGGTTTAGTTTTAGCGTTCTGTAAACGGCTAGGAGATCACTGTTAAAGAAGTAGTGATAGAAAAAATAAAAAAACCAAGGTGTAATTAGCCCGAAAAAAGCAGCAAACCATTCCCTTAGATTAAATGAACGAATAGAAATTATGGATAATAGTAAAGCAATAAAGTACAGAATAGCTGGTGCGTAAAAAAGCGAGGCGATCGCAATGTAAAAACCAGCCCTAAAAAGATTATCCAGTACGTTCTCCTTGTGATAAACCGAGAGAACATGATCGAATACAAAAACAAACAATAATGAAGCAAAAACGGCAGGATTGATTTGATGAAGGGTGATAAAACTCGAAATAAGCACAAGATAAAGGAATGTGGGTAGATAGGTTCGCTGCTTTATTATAATGTGCTTTGAGTTAATTTGCAGTAGATAAAAACCAGTAAAAAGCATCACAATAAACGCGAGGATTTTGCCGTAAAGTGTATTGTTTGATAACCAGCTGGTGATCGAAGCATAAAATGGCATTTTTATGCTATCGAAGTAAAATGGATACGTTTGATCAGAAAAGAAAGATCTTAGCCAGATTAAAACGGTAAACAGAGCTATCATTACGATAACCTGCGGAAGGGTCTGTTTGAAAAATTTTAAGAGCATGCTTTATTGGTATGATTTAAGATCTTTTCCGATATCCCCTCTAAAGTACTTCCCCTCATAGTTTATATGATTTGCTGCTTGATATGATTTTGCAAGCGATTCATCAATCGTTTTACTTAGCCCCGTTAGCGCAAGAACTCTTCCACCAGCAGTTACAATTGAATCACCAACTTTTTTTGTCCCAGCATGAAATAGTATAATATCGGTTACTTCGGCTAATCCGTTGATGATTTTTCCCTTTTCATAATCCTCTGGATAACCACCCGACACTAATATTACCGTTGTTGCAACTTCATTGCTAATTCGAAGTTTGCATTCTGAAAGTCTTCCTTTTCCCGTAAGATCAAATAGTTCAACCAGATCATTTTCGATGCGGGGAATAACAACCTCCGTTTCAGGATCCCCCATGCGGACGTTGTACTCAATTACATATGGGTTGCCATTATCATTCATTAAACCAATAAACACAAAACCTTTGTATTCAATTCCATCCTTAGCTAATCCCTTAATAGTAGGAATAATAACCCTTTCTTCCACTTTTTGCATAAAGGCTCGGTCTGCAAAAGGTACTGGCGATACTGCGCCCATTCCTCCAGTATTTGGTCCTGTATCTCCCTCGCCTATCCGTTTATAATCCTTCGCTTCGGGAAGTATCACGTAAGATTTTCCATCGGTTAAAACGAATACCGACAGCTCAATCCCTTTTAGAAACTCTTCGATTACAACCTTTTTGCTGGCTTCACCAAACTTTCCAGCAAAAAATTCATCAATCGTTCTGTTCGCCTCGTTGATATCATCGCTGATAACAACGCCTTTCCCTGCGGCTAATCCATCAGCCTTAAGAACATAGGGAGATTTAAGCTGGGTTAAAAAATGTTTTGCCTCAATACCTTGCGCTGATGTGAAACTTTTGTAGGCTGCAGTGGGTATAGAGTGACGGATCATAAATGCCTTGGCAAAATCTTTGCTACCCTCCAGCTGTGCACCGTCCTTTGTTGGGCCAATAACGGGTATGTGTTTTACCCGTTGATCGGAAAGAAAGCTATCGTGAATCCCCATAACCAGCGGTTCCTCTGGACCAACAATAACCAGATCAATCGCGTTATCGATTACGATCCCTTTTACCGCCTCAAAATCGAGTAGGTTAATTGGTAAGTTTATTCCAACGGTTGCTGTACCCGGATTGCCCGGTGCAATATAGAGCTTGTTGAGTTTAGGACTTTGAGCGAGCTTCCATGCGATGGCATGCTCGCGACCACCGGAACCAAGGAGGAGGATATTCATATTGGAATTTTTTCAAGTGTAAAAATAGACTAAACTTGAAAAATAACACTAAAACTAAAGGGCAAATTATTGGGAATCGCAAAATTGAGGTTATTCTTCAAAAGTAGTGGAAATCCCTTCTGGTGCCAACCACCTCGCGGTGAAGCCCCACCGAAACTAACGCACGACCACCAACTCTCACCACCGGTTTCGAAAGCATAAGAACCTCGTGTCAGGCATGGAGGTTACACGACCAGAGCAGGTATGGGTGTCAGATATCACCTATCTGGGGAGCCGAGGGAACCATCGCTACTTGGCATTGGTGACGGATGCGTACTCGAAGAAAATCATGGGTTACAATTTATCCAACAGCCTGCATACAGAAGGCCCTCTAAAGGCCTTGCGAATGGCGATAAAGGATAGAAAGTACAAGGAGTCACCGCTGATACACCACTCCGACAGGGGGTTGCAGTACTGTAGTGATGAGTACTAAGAGGTGCTGCTGACGAACAGCATCAGAACCAGTATGACGGAATCGTACGATCCCTATGAGAATGCTGTTGCAGAGCGGGTCAATGGAATAATCAAAAATGAGTTTTCATTGGAGAAGCATGCCTGCAACCGAAGGGTGTTGGATGAGCTAGTACGGGAAAGTGTCGACACATACAATAGACGTAGACCTCACTACTCTTGCCATCTGCTGACGCCCGAACAGATGCATCAATAGCGAAAAGTGAAAATCAGAAACTATAAAAACACAGATAGCTGCAAGGTTAACCTCGCAGCTATCTAATAATCTTTCTATTTTTGTCCTATAACCTGTAACGGTTATTTAGGACTAGTCAGATTAACATTAGAATGCTCTCACCGCTCGAACGGAGTAAGGTGTGCTTTTACTTCCATTGCCAGCGCTTCCATTGCTGAAATTTTGCTTATAAGAGATGGTGCTACTAACCTCACTTGAGCTCCAATAGTTAACTGCACCAAACCCACCCTTACTAGGAATCGCCATATGAAGGTTCGTATACATTAACCCCAATTCATCCTTTGATGGTAAAAACCAATCATTATATACACCGTCAGTATAACTTCTGCAAAGCCTTGCTGCTATACCTACAGTGGCACAACTATTGATAATATCTGTTGTGTTTTGTGAACCAGTACCAACTATTATTCCATCACCCCCCGTTATTGTAGTTCCAGAACAACCCCATTCTGCAGTACCCTGATCTGTTGGAGAAGAAGAAACAAGTCCATGTTGTCCTGTATTATCCAGATAAAAAATTAGTCCTCCTTGCCAGGTTATACCTAAACCAAGTAAGGTAAATGACATATCATCGCCGTAGACTACGCCTAAGGTATTTTCTGCTCTAACTCTGAAGTGGTAAAGTGTACCTGCTACTAGGCCACTAACATCAGCGCTTACATTGAAAATAGAACTCCCATCAATAGGACTTGGAGTTGCTACTATTGAATTGCCATAAGTTGTTGTTATTCCATACTGAAAAGTTACAGTGGTAGGAAGTTTATTTGGGTTAACGGTAGCATTTAGAATAGCAGTTGGTAAATTGAATGTAGCCGCAAGTGTTATAACTGTAGGTGATTGGATAATACTTTGCCATTCAGGAGCTCCAGAGGCATTCATCGTTAATACTTGTCCGGTGGTTCCCTTCGGAATACTTGTCCATGTTCCATTATAGTAAAGCATATCGCCATTAACAGGCGTAGCGAGGGTAACGTCATCGGTTTTATCAGTATCCCAATTGGTAAACGTTACGGTGTTACCCCCAAAAATTGCCAGCTGATTTGTGTTCAGCGTTAAGGATTGTGTCTCGGTGGTTAAGTAGTTCGGAGTCCAATTCTCCCATTTGCTTGAAGTGGAGTTGTATTTAAGAAGTTGATTGTTACCCGGTGATGTGAAGCTAAACGGATTGCTAGTAATTTCGCTCCAAGCAGGTACATAGGCAATTGGACGATATAAACCAATATGGCTACCCCAGCCGAAAGCGGTATTCCAATCGGTAATATTTGTAGCGGTAATCCCATTGGCAGCATGCGAAGTGCTCATGGCATTGATAATACCGTATCCTAAAAGAGTTGTAGGTTTATTTGTAATATTATCAAAGTGTAATTGTGATCCACCGCTTGTCTGCATATTCGTTTTGGTGTAATAGCTGGCAGATGCTGTTAACCAAACAGGATCTGTTTCTGTAAAACTGGTCAGATAACCTGCAGAAGCATGGTTTCCCCATCCAAAGACAGTATTCCAATTGGTTATATTCGTAGAGGTAATACCGTTTGCTGCAGAAGCTCCAAAGATTGGATCGGACTCAGTGAAGCTAGTAAGATACCCCGCAGTGGCATGGTTTCCCCATCCAAAGGCGGTATTCCAGTTGGTTACATTCGTAGAGGTAATAACGTTTGCGGCAGAAGCCCCAAAAATTGGATCGGACTCAGTAAAACTGGTGAGATAACCTGCAGAAGCATGATTTCCCCATCCAAAGGCAGTACTCCAGTTAGATATATTTGTTGCAGTTATTCCATTTACAGGATGGGCAATAAATATTGGGTCCGTTTCTGAATAGCTCTCTACGCTTTTTGCATGTAAAGCGTAAGGAACGCTGAGCAGTTGGCTCGTTCCCATCACCGTTCCATCCAATGTAACCTTTAAAAAGTAAGGACCATTTGCCCAGCTGATGTTTGGGAAATCAGTAGTATTGATCGACCCTATTTTAAGGTCAACCATCCCTAAAGTATTAGATGTTTTGGCATGGGTTTCGCTAAAAACGGTTGTACCGCTGCTTGAACCCTGGAGGATCTCAATTAGGATGCTAACGTTTGCATTTGCCTTAACGTTGCCTGTAGCATCTCGAATTATTGCCTGGTAATTAAAGTAATCGGAGCTTTGAGCTTGTATAATGAGTGAGGCAATAACTCCTATAAAAAGAAGTATAATTCTCTTCATGATTTTATAATGTTTAGATTTACAGACTAATCAACTAATAAATATTGTTTTTTAAAACATTTTAAAGGGTATTTATGTATGTTGTAAATAGAAAATACAATATTATACTCGTTTGATTCTAATAAATTTCGAATATCTTAAAAAGTTTTTTCGCTTAACAATAAATATATACTTAGAATTAACTGGGCGAACCAGTAGGACCCGTAGGGGTTTGTACATATCCCAATCCTAGAAATCCAATTCCTTTTCCTGAATAAAGTTTTGGTTTACTCCAAGCCTTTTTTCCCTTAGACTTTATGCGAATATTTAGTTTTTCAATCATTCTCGAATAAATACTTTCTTAGATTTAACCTCTTTATTATTTGTAACCTTTATAAGGTATATCCCGGATCTAAAATTACAATAAATTATTTCATTCTGGGAGTTAACTTTTCCAAAGAATTGCTGACGTCCTAGCATGTCAAATATAGAAACAAGAGAGTTTTGCTCAAAGTTCAATAGATGAACCTGATTTTCGTATGAGTAAATCGAAGCTCCATCAGTAACCTCTGTTGTTACTCCAGTTGTGTTTGAGATGATAACTACCGATACTGGACCAGATATCGAGAAACAACCAGTAGCTTTAATAATTCCCTTAATATAATAATCTCCTTGTAACGCCTCTTGAGGCGAGTTATACGCTTGGGTTGCATTTAAATCTAACCAATAGGTATAGGACAATCCCTCTGTTGAACCCAAAGTAATTTCTGGTGCTGTTAAATTAACAGTAGCAGGAGCTATTACGGGGGTGGGATTTGTAGTTAATACAGTTGGAGTTGGATTAATAATTACATTAATTGGACCAATAATTTTGTACGTTCCATTTAATGCAGTTCCTTTTATATAGTAAACTCCAGATTCTGCATAGGCTGGAGAAGAATAGGATATTTGCGCATTATTATCAGTCCAATAAGTATAAGTTAAACCAGGGTCAGAACCAACTGTTATTGCTTCTGTTGTTAAATCAACTGTTGATGGTGTGCAAACGGGTTGAGGAGTATTAATCACTAATGTTGGTGATGGTAAAAAGTGTACAAGAAATCGGGATGTGTCCTTAATGATTAATGAATGAAAGAGATATTCAGGATTTGCAACTAAATCATGAGTAACATTGAGTTGCTTATCTTCCAAATAGATAGCGCTACCAATAAGACCATCAGAAAAATTGGCAACAAATTTATAATCGCCTTCAGTACCAACATTAACTCCTAGATGAATAGTAGAATCTTTTTTAATCGGTTTAACTGATTGGATTACCAAATTGTATCTCTCAGGTGACAACGTGTAGACCTCAGCAATTGTTGGATCATTATTGAATAATTTTTGAGAATCCCAATCCTCAAATTTATTTTGGGCAGATTCGGATTGAACGACTACCGTTTCATCACGATTAGTACTTGAGTAAAGATATAACCTTAAAACATCCTTGGTTTGCTTCGCGCTACTCTTAAAGAAGTTAGCAGTTCCCCAAGAGTGAGTTCTCACACTGGTTGGGATTGTCAGTGAACCGGAACCATCTACGGCACATTGTACCCATACCGATTGCATAGGAGGAATTTTGCCATCAACTTGTACCCCATTATTACCTGTTCCTATTTGAGTTGTACTATTCCAAGTATCTGCAGTTACCATATGACCAACTGTGTCACATGATCTATACCAAATTGTACTTGAAATATTGCTTGATTTGTCAATTGCATCCCAATTAATAACAGATGGGAATGGATTACCTAACAGGTAGAAATGTTTATTATCTGCTCTTGGTATACTTGGTGTTGAATATGAAGTAGTATTGGGTGTTCCGGAAAATTTAAAGAGATTATCGGTTGCGGAGCGTACGATGTAACCCTTACCTACTGTTATGGCTGTTCCGCTAGCTGCAACTTTTACATATGCTCTACCTGCTTCATCTTGGTAGTAAAGAGGATTGGTGGGCACATTAAGGATTGTACTGGTTGCATTACTAATTGGAGAAGAAAAATATAGTGCTCTTCCTGCACCTGCTGTTGAACTTCCAGTACTTTTATACGAAAGTTCCACCGTAATTTTACGAATTGATCCGGTTACTGTGCCTATGTTTATAAACGTAGCTATTTGAGGTTTAAATACACCTGTTGTTGATTTCAAAATCAGAGTATCATTAAATGTGGAAGTTCCAAAAACAGTTATACCCTTACCAGCAGTTATATGTGTTTTGGATCCGCTATTTATGGTTAGATTTTCAAAATCAAATACATTACCGCTTCCACCAATTGTTTGAGTTCCTATTCCGTTGAAAGTTACTGTTCCATTGGTTCCTGGAGTAGAAATAACATTCCCCGAACCATTGTTGATCCAGTTACCTGAAACTTTAATAGTACCATCTAGGGTGATGGCAGCTGTTGACTCATTCTGATAGTTACCACCAATAACTAGGTTACCACCAGATATATTAATTCTTCCCTCATTCACAAGGTATCCTTGTGAAAAAACATGAGGGGATATGATAATCGCGCAAATAATAAGAAAGATTCTTATTTGATTCATAGAAAACTTTTTTTTTGCGAAGTGAAATGTGGTGAAATATTATTCATACTAAGGTCTATGGAATTAATAAGAATAAATTAAAGAGCTTTGGTCATAACAGTATAGAACCAACTTGTTCCATCTGATTCAACTTGATATAACAAACCAGAACCATCAGTATCCTTTATAACAATCTTAAATCCCGCACCCGTAGAAGCTGGAGTGCCTGCAATAGCGGTAATTTGAGCTGCTGTTGGAGTATTATCAGTTAGACTACCAGGCAATTGTGTCTGTTTAATTTTTCCGTTAACAGTCAGGAGTGAAGTACCAGCTGTCCAATAAAGTTTTGCATCTGTGCTTACAGCACTTGAACCATTACCAATCAGTATCTGTCCAGTAGTAAAAGTAGCTGCTCCTGTTCCACCATTTGGAACAGTTAGTTTTGTCCCTGACCAATCTGCATTATTAATAGAATTCTGTTTTGCTAGAGTTCCTAACCCTAAAGCATCTCTTGCACCAGGTGCATCAATAGCACCAGTTCCTCCATTTCCGAGGGGGACAGTACCTAGCCCAATATTAGGAGATGTTGGTGTTCCTGCATCTATTATTGGGAATGTAACTGCAATAGAAGTTAGGCCTCCTCCTATTTTAATCCAAACTGATCCGTCAGAGTAATAAAATGAATCATCATCTGAACAGTATACTAATAATCCTGGTATGGGTAATGAAATTGCATCCCGTTGTGCAGCACTCATCCTAGGTATAAGGATTCCCTTAGAAGTGCTTGTAATATCAAGCATAGCAGAACCATCAGGATTTGCACCATTTGCATTTATAGCAACCTGAGCATTAGCCTGCAAATTGAGAATGAATGCAGCTGCAATTAGTATTGCGGAGTAAAAAATATTTCTTTTCATAATCTTAACTTTTAACGGTAAATGGGCCTAAACTGAATATGTAAATACCAAAACAAATTCATGATATAATTACCTATTGCGTTTTTACGTTGCTTAAAGGGTTAAGTTGCAAAACGCATAAGTCCTAACTAAGTATTAATCTACAAAGATACAACAATATAGGCTTATTTAAAATAAAAACAGGGCTATTCATCTACAAAAAGGGGATGGTGGTAAAATTTTAATTTTACTTTCTTTAGTGCCAATTTACCCCATACCCCTTAAAAATGGGCTTTAACAGATTTATGTTAACTCGTTATATTATTGTTGTTGAC
>JAYTVX010000480.1:0-3763 GCA_043743775.1 Bacteroidales bacterium
ATACTGTTGAAGTTCAGGCTTATCAGCTTCAGCAAGCATGAATACAGGTTTAACCTTATCAAGTTCTTGTCGGGCCTCATTCCAGAAATCGGTAACAATTTCGGCAGCAACGTCACAGCGGAATCCGTCAATTCCAGCATCCTTTACCCAAAACTTCATGGCATCTATAACATAAACTCGAACCTCCTTTTTACTATAATCAAGTTTGGCGACATCGGTCCAATCAAATGGCGAAACAACTTTACCCTTTGAATCTCTTATATACCAATCAGGGTGCTCTTTCATAATCACAGCATCATGAGATGTATGGTTTGCTACCCAATCAATAATAACCTTCATTCCTAATCCATGAGCTTTTGCAACAACACTTTTAAAATCGTCGATTGTACCAAACTCTGGATTAATCGCTAAATAATCTTTTACAGAATAGTAGCTACCCAAAGAACCCTTACGGTTAACCTCTCCGATAGGATGGATGGGCATAAACCAAATAATATCAACTCCAAGTTCTTTTAATCGAGCTAAATGACTCTCAAAAGCTTTAAATGTGCCTTCGTGAGTATATTGACGAACATTAACCTCATAAATGGTTGCATTTTTTACCCATTCAGGGTGAATCACCTTGAACGAATCTATTTTTGTTACCTTTTGTTGCTTACATGATGTGAAAGAAAGAGAGAGAATAAGCGATATTACAACCACAAAAAGTCGAATCTTTCCTAAAATTGATTTCTTTTCCATAATTACACCAATTAGTTAATTTTTATTTGCCCATATTTCACACGTTTGCACCAATCACTATTCAAAATAGCAGTAGATTTGAATAGTTTCTGCTAATATAGCATTGCTTTTTTTTATATTTTTGTCAAGTTGGATAAAAATTGACATGCAATTATTATTTTTATTCCGCTTTACAAAGATGTTTTTTAAACTAATAGATTTATTTGTATGAAAAGAGTTTTAGTTGCTACAGGGGGTGGTGATTGTCCAGGCTTAAATGCTGTAATCAGGGCAATTGTAAAACGTGCTGCCCATGAACGCGACTGGGAGGTTATTGGAAGCATTCAATCATTTGATGGAATACTTCGCGAGCCTACTGAAATTAGGGTTTTAGATGAGAGAGCTGTAGCCGGAATCCATGTACAAGGTGGAACAATAATAGGAACAACAAACAAGGGAGGCCCCTTCGCTTGGCCAGTTAAAAACAAAGATGGGAGTTGGACTTCGGTCGATCGTTCCGATGAGATGATTCGTAAATTGCAGTACTTAGGTATTGATGCGGTTATAAGCATTGGTGGTGATGGATCGCAGAAAATCTCACAGGATTTGTTTGAGAAAGGATTAAATGTTATTGGGGTCCCAAAGACTATTGATAACGACCTTTCCGCCACAGATTTTACTTTCGGTTTCCAAACAGCCGTTCAAATTGCTACCGAAGCCATTGATAAGTTAGTCACAACAGCAGCGAGCCATAATCGAGTTTTAATACTTGAGGTTATGGGTCGATACGCAGGTTGGATTGCCTTACATGCTGCAATTGCAGGTGGCGCAGAGGTTTGCCTTATCCCTGAAATACCATACAATACACAAAAAGTATTGGATAAACTGAATAGCCGCTACGATAAAGGGAAAGGGAATGCAATTGTTGTAATCGCTGAAGGTGCTACTACGATTGGTGGTATTCTAACCTCTGAGCAGAGCGATGAGGTTGGTTATAATAACCTACGACTTGGCGGAGTAGCGCACAAACTACTACACGATCTTAAGAATGCTGGTTTTGAAGCCGATATGCGCGAAACAGTTCTTGGACACCTTCAACGAGGAGGTAGCCCTATGGCCTACGACAGAATTCTTGCAACCCAGTTCGGTGTTAAAGCTTTTGAAATGGTTCTCGAAGGAAAGTTCGGTGAGATGGTAGCTTACCGTCACCCTGATATCATCTCAGTTCCATTGATTGATGCAATTAACAAACCTAACTTTGTTGATCCAAGCAGCGATCTGCTAAAAACCGCTCGCGGGATTGGAATTAGCTTTGGGGACTAAATCGTAAGAAGATAAGTTAAAAAGTAAATAAGAAAAAGGCTAACCCACTGGTTAGCCTTTCTTATTTTGTATCTCTATACTCAACTAATTATTAGCAATTAGTATTTCAAATGAATTATCGGCAACACTTAAAATCAGCTTATCGCCTTTAATTGTATAGCTAGAACCGAAAGAAGCTAAGAACTCCTTCCCCTGATATTCTTTTGGCAAAGTTAACTTAACATCTTTAGTATTATTGCTTTTATTAAAGATAACGATTACCCTACTATTAAAATATCCCCGTGAAAACGCGTAAACATCCTGCTCAACGACTAGCGTTTTAAAATCTCCGTAAATCAGCGCTAGGTTATTCCTACGAATATTAACAAGCTTCTTTGTAATACCAATAGTATTCCTCTCATCGCTATTAAAACCATTGAATTTCATTAATCGTCTATTGTCTGGATCATTTCCTCCGGGTGAGCCAAACTCATCACCATAGTAGATAGTAGGAACCCCGGGAATAGTCATATTGAAAGCGTTAAGCATACAAAGTTTCTTATAGCTTACTGGATTGCCAACCTCGATATCTCGTGTCCAACCTGCTTTCTTTGCATCCTCATCGAAAAGTAGCGAACCATCTGCGTAGGATATAAACCTACCCCTATCCTGATTACCGGAGATATAACCCATCAGATTATGATTACCAAAATAATCGAGGCTTTCGAGCAATGAAGCATTCAATTTTGAGAAGGGTACGTTGGGCTTAGCAAATGCTGATACAGCATCATCATAAACATTAAAATCGAACTGTGAATCTAACATTCCGCTACCAATGTAGCTATTGTTCAACTCACGACTACCGTATGTTTCACCTATTTGGAAGACAGATTTTTCGGGAGGAAGCTGTTGCTTTATCTTTTGAGTCAACCTACGCCAAAATGGCTCAGGAATATGCTTGGTTGCATCATGACGAAAACCATCAATATCGTATTGTTGAATCCAAAATAATGCTGAATCGGACATTGGTTCGTAAACCGCAGGTTTATCAAGTGCTAGTGTTGGAAGAAATACATCGAACCATGTTGTAAGTCTGTACTCATCCCACTTTTCTGTATTCTTTGTACCGTCTGGGAGGTAAAGCGAAGTGAACCAATCGGGATGGTTCTTCCATGCTGGATGATCAATGTGGATATGGTGGGCAACGTAGTCGAGAATTACATTCATCCCTTTTTTGTGGGCAAGGGTAATCAACTCGTGAAGTTCGTTGGAAGTTCCAAATCGAGTATCAACTTTAGTTAGTGAGGTAGGCCAATATCCGTGATATCCCGAGAATTTTGTTCGAGGATTTTTATACAGACCCCAAGCCCCTAGAGGGTTTTGGGATATGGGAGAAAGCCAAATTGTATTAATTCCCAATGAATCAAAGTATCCCTCTTCAAGTTTTTTGGTAACACCAGCAATATCACCACCAAAATAATTTGCCTTTGGAAGAATTTCAGGATCATTAACGGGTTTGTTGTTTGATGCATTTCCATCAAAAAATCGATCAATCATTAAGAAGTAAAGAATCTGCGATTGCTTATCGCTCCTCTCCAGCTGCGTAGTCTGCGTAAGGACATTTCCAAAATCTAAGGGAACAAGAACATCGTTGGAACAACCATACTCGTTGAAAGCCCAAATCCTTATATTCGATCTTTTAATCTCCTTAGCATTCGCCGGTATTTTAATGTGAACCTTG
>JAYTVX010000481.1:0-1870 GCA_043743775.1 Bacteroidales bacterium
AATGGCATTTATAAGACGATCATTGCCGTTGGTGAGTGGGAACCTCCTGTTTTTGTAGGTATGTGTGAGATTGAGAATGGTTATTTGCTTTATCGGTTAACCCATGAAACTCCTTTGCTGAAATTTGATTATGGAATTGTTCATCGCGAATCACCCGATCCCCGAGGAATCGACGTTGGCTTGCTTTATCGGAAAGATTTATTCCATATCCAAGAGTCGAAATTCTTTAAGGTGGTATTCCCTGGAGAACCAAATCGCAAAACCCGTGAAATCCTTTACGTTAGTGGAGTTCTTGCTGGTATCGATACAATTCATCTGTTCATCAACCATTGGCCATCAAAATATGGAGGTGAATTGGAGTCAAATGCTGGACGATTTGCCGCAGCTAATACACTAAAGCAAAAGGTTGATTCAATAAAAATATTCTACCCTAATGCTAGAATTCTTATCATGGGCGATTTTAACGATGAGCCTGAGAGTGCACCATTGGTTGATGGGTTAAAGGTTTGCTTAAATACTAATACTAATTGCCCTTCGGGTTTGGTAAGTATCTCTTCAGTACTTAAAGCGGAAGGTCAAGGGAGTTATAAATATCAAGGGGTTTGGGGAATGATCGACCAAATAATTGTATCGGAAAGTTTGCTCGATCGGAAACGAAAAGTTTACACCTCACCTGAGAATGCTTCAGTTTTCAGAGCCGATTTTTTACTCGAACCAGATGATGCATATATTGGAGATAAACCCTTTCGCACTTTTGTTGGGTATAAGTACCATGGTGGGTTTAGCGATCATCTACCTGTTTTTATTGATCTTTTGTCGGAAAAAAAGTTTTAATATTTTTACATCTTCATTTCGTTAATAGTACAAGCTATGAAAACCCGCGAATATTACATTGAACTATTGAGTAAGCATATTTCAAACCCGAAGATGATTGCGCATTGCGTCGCTTCCGAGGCAGTAATGAGGGCTTTAGCCGTTAAGTTTAATGAGAATGAAGATGTATGGGGAATTGCAGGACTCCTTCACGATATTGATGTTGAGATTATAAATGGTGATTCAAAGAAACATGCTTTGGTGGGTGCCGATATGTTAATCAATGAGCTACCTCCCGAGGCGGTTGATGCTATTAAGATGCATAATGAGTTTGCTACTGGGCAACAACGTACAACACGCTTTCAACATGCCCTTGCAGCAGGTGAAACCATCACCGGTTTGATATTTGCCACAGCGATGGTATACCCCGACAAAAAGATTGAAAGCGTAAAGGTTAAATCGATTACAAAGCGGATGAAGGAGAAACTATTTGCCGCTTCTGTAAACCGTGAAACTATATTGGAATGCGAGAAGATTGGAATTCCCCTCGATGAGTTTGTTGATATCTCGCTAGCGGCGCTTCGACCTATAGCCGCGGAGTTGGGGTTTTAAAGGGCGTTTCTTGAGTTGATCTTTTTCATTCCAACAAGTCTTTCGTATTGTTTACCCATTTGCTTATAGTAAACCAGAATTAGGTAGTCGTTTTCTGTTTCGAAGTGATTTCCTTCGAAAAAGGTATGATCTACCCCCCCCGTTTTAACATCCCGGACAACGTAGCGGTAATTGTAATAACCCTGTTTTAGGAACAGTCGTAGTTCATATGCTTGTCGCTGATAGTTATATTGCATCAAGTTTTGAGGAGTACATTGCCAATCGGTAAGTTCTCCGTAAACATAAACCTCTTTATCGGTAAGTTGATCGTAGTAGGGTAACGTAAAGTAAACCCAAACATAATCGGCCTCAATATCGCTTTGCTCACTCCGTTCAAGATTCACTTTATAATACCCATTGATATCAGGTTGAGTCGTATATTTTTGATTCCTTTTATTTTCGGATG
>JAYTVX010000482.1:0-2889 GCA_043743775.1 Bacteroidales bacterium
AAAACCATAAACTGAGAAGGTTATTGCACCTACTAAGTTTATCCATCTGAACTTAACAATTGAATTCATGGTCATCGAAATCGCAATGATTACCGATGCCACATAACCAATCCATTGTAATAATTCTGAATTCATTTTATTCCTGCATTTTTTTCCAAAGACGAAGAGCTCGTTCTTTCGATACTTTCAATATTTCAGATTCATCAACGGTTACGATTTCTCTGTTCTTCACTATCAATTTTCCATTGGAAATAACATCACAAACATGGTTTGAGTTGATTCCAAAGATAAAATGTCCGAGGAAGTTATTTTGATTGATCTCTGTAGGAGTGTTATAATCAAGGACAACAAGATTATTATCTCCATCTCCTACAAACTCGTTGGAATCAAGGTATCGATGTACATTTCTGAAGCGTTGATAAGCGGAAGGGTAGGTGATATTATCGAATCCTTGACCAACAAAAAATGCTGACTTAGCGCTCTGTAGCATATCGCTATGCATACCATCGGTGCCAAGCATTATGTTTTGCCCAAGGTATTCGCTATTGAAATAACCAACTCTATTATTCAGATTACTTTCAGAATTTTGAACCACCCAGCTGGGGGAATTTCGGATAATATCCTTTTCGTTCTCATCTAGATGTAGACAATGTCCTAATATTGTTTTAGGCGATTTTAATGCCCCAAATTCGTTAAGACGATTAACTACACGTCTACCATACTTCTTCGTACAGAAATCTTGATCGTACAAATCTTCGGCTACGTGGATATGAATACCAGATTTGGTTGTATTCATTAGGTTTACCGCTTGCTCAAGAGTATCATCATTAACAGTGAATGAAGCGTGTAAACCAACTAGTCCTTGTCTGTTTTTAAGATACGATTCCGTTTCCTCCAATCCCTCTTTGGCAATTTTAATTCCATCGCGGTCAGATATCTCGTAACATAGAAGATGCGAAACACCAACTTTATCGAATGCCTTTGCAATGGTTTCCAGTGAACCTTTAACTGCAAAAGGGGAGGCATGATGGTCGATGACAAAGGTTGACCCTGCCTTAGCGCATGCAATTGCGGTGACTAAAGCACTGGATTCGATCATCTCTAGGTCGAGGCATTTATCGAGCGTCCACCAGATGTATTTTAGAACATCGTAGAAATTCTCAGGGTTTTTCTTTGGTGCGCCCATACCCCTCGATAGTGCTGAGTATACGTGATGATGCCCAACAGCAAATGATTTTGTAACCAGTTTTCCGGTACAATCAAGTACTTCGAGGTTTGGATTGTTTGCTATTTCATTAGCATTCTCGATAAATTGAATTGAGTTACTACCCAGTTCAACGAGGATATTCCTTTGACTGAATTCAAGGGTTTTCCAGTCGATATATGATGCATTTTTAAGTAAAATAGACATATTTTAGTTTTAAAGATTAAACGTAAAGCAGCTATATCGCAAAGATAGTATTCTTAGCGTCCTAGTGTCTTAGCGTTGAGATATTCTAATTTTATTTTCTCTTCATTGGAAGTTTAGTCCTCTTGATGCCATCGAATGCATAGAACGCATTTGCAATAGCAGCAGCTGTTGGAACAAGCCCAATCTCCCCAATTCCTTTTGCACCGTATGGACCTACAGGATCTTTTTCCTCTATACCAATTATCTCCATCTCGGGCATCTCGTTAGCTCTCAGTATCCCAATATCCTTAAATTTAAGGCTGATGGGTCTTCCATCCTTCATTGGTAAATCCTCAGTAAGCGCGTACCCCATACCCATATGCAAGGCACCTTCTATCTGACCCTCAAAGAGCATTTGATTCATAATTTTTCCAACATCGTGGGCTGCAATAATCTTAATGATTTCACCTTCATCATCAAGGATTACAACCTGTGTTGCATATCCATAAGCAAAATGGATAATAGGTTCTTCGGTATCGGCACCGGGTTTGCAGGTCCAATCGCAAACGTATTTACCTTTATAAACTCTTCCCGTTAGCTGGCTAAGCGAACCGTTTTTTAAATCATCGTTTATTCGCTTTGAGGCATCAATAATTGCATTTGCAACGAGCGCAGTAGCCCTTGATGATGTTGTCATTCCTGTAGGTAGATTTGCTTCGGTTTCAACCTTAACCTCAATGATCTCTGGATCAATCCCTGTTTCCTGATGAAGGGTTTGGATTGCCATTGTATGAACACCTTGGCCCATCTCGGTCCAGCCATGGTGTATTATTACCTTCTTATCTGAGATGATATGTATTTTTACATCACTATCATCAATCATACCATTGCCAACACCTGTATTCTTTAATCCACAGGCAATACCTGCATATTTTGCACTATTGAATTGATCCTTAACGGCTAAAAGTGTTTTTTTCAAGCCAACGCCTCGAAGAACCTGTCCAGTTGAGGTTTTTGCACCATCTTCTAGAGCATTATCGAAACGAATTTGCCAACGGTCAAATCCTCCCATTTTACATATCTCATCGATGCAACTCTCTACTGCAAATACAGCTTGTGGTACGCCAAAACCTCTCATTGCTCCGCAAGGAATATTATTGGTGTAAACCGTATCGGCTTTGATATCGACAGCTGGAACGGTATAACCACCCGTAGCGTGACCAACAACACGTTCCATTACCTTTGTACCCACCGAAGCGTAAGGTCCAGAATCGCCGATTGCACTAAGTTTTATTGCGGTAAACTTTCCGTTCTTGTCACAAGCCAAGCTGATATCCATCCAAACAGGATGGCGCTTGGGATGCATGATTATCGATTCATCTCTATTTAAATGAACTCTAACTGGAAGTTTAAGAAGATATGCGAAAAGCGATGCATGTCCCTGAACGGTAAGATCCTCTTTGCCACCAAATCCACCGCCATTCTGAACCTGAATGACC
>JAYTVX010000483.1:0-6057 GCA_043743775.1 Bacteroidales bacterium
CTGCTGATGTGCTAAACTTATAAAGTTAAAAATTGATGATTGAAACATCTCTATTGTTCGCTCGAATAGAACTAGAAGAAAATTACCATGATTAATCAGGGTTCCTTTAAAAGCGCCCTCATCGATTAGGCAGATATCACAGGGTTCAACAGCTACAAGCGAGAAAATATTTGTGTTTTTAAAGAAAAGATTTGCCCCACCAAGAAGTTTTGGACCTGATACAATAGTCATTATAAAGTTCTTCCCGCTTAGGTTATGGTATGTGAATTTAAGAATTCCTTTATGGAGAAAAATAAGGTGAGTCGATTTTCCACCCTGCTTAACAATGGTTTCCCCTTTTTCAAAATGAAGTTGAACAGATTTTTTTCTTATCAATTCAAATTCATCGGCAGTTAAGTATTGACAGCTAATTGTCTTGAATAAACACTGTTCGCAATCGAATAGAGGAGTAATATTATCGATCATAGATGAAATATTTAATACGTAAATATGAAATATTTAATATTCTTAAATGAAAAAATCGATACGAATGTACACTAAATCGATGAACATAATGTATACATTTGCAATCAATAATTAAACAAATTTATTATTAACAATAATTTCTATTTTCTATGAAGGGATTTTTTTCAATAATCGTTTTTGGATTGATTTCAATTTCTGTGTCATTAGCACAATCAACAAATGATATCCTTAACCTATTAATTGCTAACAAAACTATCTCGCAAGAACAGGCCGACTCAATAAGGGCTGAGGCAGCAATAAAACAGCAGGATGCTGATGCAAATAAAAAATCATTCTTTGTTACCACTTCAAAACCCATTCAATTTTCAGGATATGTACAGGCTAGATATCAGAATCTTGATGAAAAAGGCAAAATCGATGGTTTTGATATTCGTCGCGCAAGGTTAGATATTAAAGGAAATATATCGCCCTACTGGGGTTATAGATTTCAGGCTGATTTTGCAGGAACAACCTCGAAACTGCTTGACATTTATGGTGAGTGTAAAATTTTTAGCTACCTGAATTTTACTTTCGGACAGTTTAAAATACCTTTTTCAATGGAGAATCTTGCTTCATCGAGTAAACTCGAAATGATAGACCGCTCTCAAGTTGTTGAAGCATTAGTTGCTAGAGGAAAGGATGTTATTGGAAACCAAAATGGTAGAGACATTGGTTTTCAGGTTTATGGTAATTTTTTAAAGTTTGACGATAAATTTCTCTTTGATTATTCACTGGGTATTTTCAACGGTGCGGGAATTAACATTAGCGATAAGAATGAAGCAAAATCATTTGCTGGTCGATTGGTTTTTCACCCTTTAAAAGGACTAGATGCAGGTTGTTCATACTATAATGGTTGGGATAATTTTGGATCAACCCCAAAAGATCAGAAACGAACTCGCTTAGGTTATGAACTTAAATATGATTTTAAACAATTTTCGTTTAGGTGGGAGTATATAGAGGGCGAGGATGGAGATATTAGACGAAATGGCTTTTACGTTCAGTCAGGATACTTTGTTATCCCACAAAAACTACAGTTTGTCTTAAGGTATGATATGTTTGATCCAGTTCTTAATAAGACTAATGATTTTACAACGAATTATACTATACTTGCAAATTATACTTTCAATAGTTGGTCAAAAATTCAGGTAGGCTATACATTCCGTGAGGAACAAGGTGCTAACATCAACAATAATGTTGGCGTCATTCAATATCAAATAGGGTTTTAATTAACGAAACATTATATTATGAAAAGTAAAGGTTTAACAATTCTCGCTATTTGCTGTTTACTAGTAAATCTAAGTATATTAAAAGTAAAGTCGCAGGAGAAAGTTGAAGGTGAAATAAGCATTTCAGGAGCCTTTGCGCTTTACCCAATGTGCGTAAAGTGGGCCGATGAATTTAAAAAGATTCACCCAGATGTTAGAATCGATATCTCGGCAGGTGGGGCTGGAAAGGGTATTTCAGATGCGTTAAGCGAAATGGTTGACCTAGGTATGGTTTCGCGTGAGATTTACCCTGAAGAGCTAAGCAAGGGTGCATTTGTGATTTCTGTTACTAAGGATGCAGTAGTTCCTGTTATTAGCGCTAGTAACCCTTTGCTAAATAGTTTATTGATTATAGGTATAAAAAAAGATGTTGCAGTTGATATCTGGATTACAGGAAAGTATAAAACCTGGTCACAGGCATTTGGAATTAAAACCACAACAGCATTACATATCTATTCTCGCTCCGATGCTTGTGGAGCAGCCGAAATGTGGGCTAAATATTTGGGTAAAAAACAGGAAGATCTTGGTGGTGTAGGTGTTTTCGGCGATCCAGGTTTAGCACAAGCGGTAAAGAGGGATGCTTTGGGGATAGGTTTTAATAATATTGGTTATGCGTACGATGCCAAAACCAGAAAGCAAATCGCTGGAATTAGAATATTACCCATTGATTTGAATGGGAACGGAAAAATTGATGCTGATGAGAATTTCTATGATTCACTCAACGACCTGATGAATGCCATTGCTACAAATAAATATCCATCACCG
Organism: Bacteroidales bacterium; assembly: GCA_043743775.1. GTDB lineage: Bacteria > Bacteroidota > Bacteroidia > Bacteroidales > Tenuifilaceae > UBA8529. The sequence continues at coordinate 2,535 of JAYTVX010000483.1, forward strand.
CCTGCTCGAGAACTTTACTTTGTCTCAAAGGGAAAACCAAAAAACAAAGCGGTTGCTGAGTTTATTCAATGGGTGTTAACCGATGGACAAAAATTTGTGAACGAATCGGGTTATATTACGCTACCAAAAGAAAAACTAAACATTGAGTTGAATAAGTTAAAATAAGAATGATTCGATTTAGATTATTTAAGGATAAAACAGCCCGGCTAACCATGCTGGGCATTACCATTTTATCGCTAGGCTTTCTCCTACTTATAGGAATTGGCCTATTTTATATGTCATTACCCATTCTGAGGGAAAAAAATATTTGGGGTTTACTAACTTCATCGAACTGGAAACCCTTTAAAGGAGAATTTGGTTTTCTACCTTATATAATTAGCACTCTTCATGTAACATTCATTGCAATTATTATCGCTTTGCCCTTTTCGTTGCTTACCAGTATATATCTTACAGAGTATGCATCAGAAAAGATTAGAAACTTTTTTGCACCAATCGTTGATTTACTTTCAGGAATTCCTCCTGTAATTTATGGTGTTTGGGGAACTTTAACCATTGTTCCATTCATCTCCGAAGATATTGCACCTCACTTCGTTGAATTCTCATCAGGATATAGCGTTCTTGCGGGAGGTATAGTTCTTTCGGTAATGATTACTCCGCTTTTAATAAGCATCTTTTGTGAAGTATTTGGTTCTATACCCAAGGAGATGCGCGAAGCATCACTTTCGCTTGGAGCAACAAAATGGCAAACTGTAAAGCAAATTGTTCTACGAAAATCAACACCCGGTATTGTAGCAGCAATAGCCCTCGCTGTATCCCGAGCCTTTGGCGAAACGATTGCTGTGTTGATGGTATGCGGTAATATCCCAATTATTCCATCATCCATATTCGATGCATGTTATCCGCTTCCTGCGCTTATTGCAAATAACTATGGTGAGATGTTATCGATACCAAGCTATGAATCGGCATTGATGATGGCCGCTTTTCTCCTTTTTATAATAATCGTATTCTTTAACGCGACCTCAAGGTTAATCCTTAATCGTATTGAAAGGAGGTACCACGTATGAAACTGCTAGAGGAGAAAATTTTTAAAGCCTTAATGCTCGTTTCTGCTTTTATAATTATAGCAGTCGTTGGATATATCCTATTCACAATTGTTTCAAAAGGATTTGGCTCTCTTACCTGGGATATGATTAGTAAAGGCCCGGGTGGTGGTTTCTACCTTGGTAAAGAGGGCGGAGTGCTAAATGCAATTATTGGCTCATTTTACCTTGTTATTGGTGCTGTTATAATTGCTCTATTCCTCAGTATACCAGTTACGATGTACATTAATTTTTACATCCCTAAGAATTCATTTTTTGCTAAAACGGTCCGGTTTTCATTTGATATTTTATTTGGGATTCCATCAATTGTTTATGGAGCATTTGGTTTTGCTGTAATGATCTATTTTGGTCTTAAGGCATCTCTCTTTGGGGGTATTGTTGTTGTTGGTATGCTTATAACACCTATAATAATGCGTTCGTTGGATGAAGTAGCACGATTTGTTCCAAAAGAGCTGATTGAGGCTCCTCTCTCGCTTGGTGCTACTAAGTACGAAATGATAAAGATTATTCTTCGTCAGCTAATGCCGGGTATTACAACAGCAGTGCTTTTAGCAATTGGTCGAGGTATTGGAGATGCGGCCACCGTTCTTTTTACTGCAGGTTATACCGATAATATACCTACATCATTGAGCCACCCTGCAGCCACCCTACCTCTCGCTATCTTTTTTCAGCTGGGCAGTCCTATCGAGGAGGTTCAGAATAGAGCTTATGCATCTGCATTAATTCTTACTATTATCATTTTAATTTTAAGCTTATCGGCAAGATATTTCTCCAGAAAGCTTTCAAAAAATAAAGTATTCTAATGGAAACCGTGAACTACGAACAAATTGAGACTTTGTCTGAGAATGATATTATTGATACTATGACACATAGCAATATTGTTAATCCTCACATTCGAACTGAAGGATTAAACCTACATATTGGTGAGAACCATATTCTTAAGGATGTTAACCTTAGCATTCCATCAAAAAAGATAACCTGTATCATAGGTCCTTCGGGATGTGGAAAAACAACGTTACTTCGTTCATTCAACCGGATGCACGATGATTCACCAAACGTTAAGATCACCGGAAAAATTTTCGTTGATGATGAAAACATCTACGACGAAAACGTACAGGTAATATCCATTCGTAAGAAAATGGGATTGCTTGCACAACGCCCCTGCCCGCTTCCTATGTCCATTTATGATAACATTACCTATGGACCAAGAATACATGGTGCTTGGCAGCGTCGTAAACTTTATGCAACAGCTAAACACTATCTAACCGAGGTTGGCCTTTGGGATGAGGTTAAGGATAGGTTAAGATCATCTCCGGGTCATCTTTCAATTGGTCAGCAACAGCGCTTATGCCTTGCACGAGGACTAGCTGTTGAACCCGAAATTATTCTTGGCGATGAAGCAACCTCTGCCCTTGATCCAATTTCAACAAAAAAGATAGAAGAACTATTTGTAACTCTTAAAAAGGATTATACTATTGTTTTGGTTACTCACACCCTTCGCCAAGCGAAAAGGATTGCCGATTATATTGCATTCATGTATATGGGTAAACTTATAGAGTTTGGAACCACTGAACAGATATTCAATCACCCCCAAAAGCAGTTGACCAAGGATTACATAAGCGGTTATTTTAGCTGATTTTTCGTAAGGAATAACTCTCTCAATACTAGACTAAATCTAAATTTTCATTTTTAACTTGAGGTAAAATACTTCAAGTTAAAAGCATTTGAATATCTTTGACCAATTAAATGATTTGGTCAATTAGAACCCATTTTGATTTTGTTTGTTTAGTATTATAATTATGACAACGCAATCTCCCAATATCGAAAATACTGAGAAGATTAACTTAATCGTTAATGCTGCTCAAAAACGTTTTGGCGTTTTTGGTTTATTGAAAACCACTATGCAGGAAATAGCATCAGATCTGAGCATGTCAAAAGGGCTTTTATACTATTACTTCCCCGATAAAGAGCACTTGTACAAGGCTGTTGTAGAGAAAGAACAAAATGAATTTATAAAAACCTTCAATTGTAAGATTGAAAAAATCTCGAGTCCCGAAGAGATGTTAAAGGAGTATGTCAATATTAGATTATCGTACTTTAAATCATTAATAAATTTAAACCGTTTAAGTTTTGATGCTTCTGCCAGCGTTAACAATGTTTTAGGTGACATATGGGTTGAGTTTCGAGAAAAAGAGATTGAAGAAGTTAAGAAGATATTTACTAAAGGTTCTGAAAATAAAGTCTTTAATATTTCGAATATCAATCAAACTACATCGCTATTTGTCGATCTATTAAAGGGCTTACGCTTTATCGAGATTCACAGAAAACGAATTTTCTACATCGATGAGGTTGAGTACAAAGCGCTTGCAATAAAGTCGAAAGATTTCACAGAAATCTTCATTAATGGATTAAAATACAGATAG
>JAYTVX010000484.1:0-2493 GCA_043743775.1 Bacteroidales bacterium
GAGAGATTATGCCACATCAAAAGGGTTAGAGGTATTCTTAATCAACGCATAGGTGCATTTTAAGAAATGAGACCTCTCTTGCTATTTTTCTAAAGCAAACTCAGCCAAAGCTTTGACATGTATCTCAAGCGTATTGAAAAGTGGAATTTCAACATCTGCTTGGTTTATCAATAAAGGAATCTCGGTACAGCCAAGAACGATCCCTTCTGCACCCTTCTCCTGTAGTTTTCGAATAATATTTATAAATTGCTCCTTCGTCTTATCGAGGAATACTTCTTTTAGTAGCTCATTAAAAATCGATCGATGAATGAAGGCTCTTTCACGATCATCGGGAACAACTGGTTGGATGCTGGAGCTTATTAATCGGTTTTTATAAAAATCCTCCTCCATTGTCATCTTTGTGCCAAGTAATCCAACCTTCGATAAACCTTTTAAGTTTATTTCACTAGCTGTTGCAGAAGCAATATGAACTATTGGTTTTGATATTTGCTTTTGAAGATCATCTGCATAAAAGTGAAGCGTATTAGCGCAAAGTGCAATACAATCGACTCCAGCTATTTCAAGTTTTTGTGCTACATCGGTCACTAACTTCAGAACGCCAGCATGGTCAGCCTTTTGGTTTAGCTCTGCAATATCATTATAGTTAAACGAATACAGGATGCAGCGAGCAGCATTTAATCCACCAAGTCGCCTGTTTATTTCGAGATTGAGTAAGCGGTAGTACTCTAGGGTTGATACCCAGCCCGTACCCCCAATAAGACCTATAGTTCTCATACCTAAACTCTATTTTTTTAAGAATTTTTTTACATTCTGGTAATCTAAGTAGTATATGAACTTTAAAGATATACTATTCGATTGAGGTGAACTCAATGTCTTTTTAAAATTATCTGTGGGATTATTATTGAATATCTCCCTTTCAGTTTCTATGGCATTCTTGTAGTTTAAAGATAAGAAACTTCCTGGAGCAAACTGCCAAGAGTAAACCAAATCGATGTTAAAGTAGTTTGAGCTAAAATTATTATTTGCGCTATAAGTGTTGTTTGATGTGATTTCGCCATTCCCTTCAAGGTTATAGTAATGAAGGTATTTTCCTGTATTCATGTAATGCCTCGCAGATATATTTAACGACATATCGTTCATAAAGATATACAGGATGCTCAGCTTATTTTCAAAAGTGATTAGCTTACGACCGCCAAAGATGATAGAATCAGCAGCGATGGATTCAACAAAACCTATGTTGTAACAATCATAAATAAAACGAAAATCGTGCCTGATCGATAATCTATCGTTAACACGATACCTTAGAACAGTACTAACGCCGTAGTATTTCCCATTGAATCGCTCAAGAAAATCTCCAAAATCACCATGAATATTCAATCTTAGCGCTTTTCTTGAATCTGATGCAAATCCTACATTCAAATAGTAGATTTTAAAATTTCGGTAATACCTATTATGGCATCTCGGCTCATTGTAATCGTAATTCTTCGAGGGATTAAATTCGCCCAAGATATTGATGGCAGAATAGTTTAAGAAATCGGCATAGAAGGACATTCCGATTTTACTTTCAATAGGTTTATTGGTTTCGGGATTTGAGCTGTAATTATAGTATATTTCATTATAAGAATCCCTAAAAAATCTGTTTGGATTATAGATATTGTAGTCGAAGTAGAGTACATCGGTCATTCTATTTCCTATTACATAGTAACCTAAATCTCTAGAGTCATATGTTTTATTGATTAGTGAATGAGATGCACCAAACATCACATTACCCGAAATTTTTCGTGCACCTACAAAGTATCGATAACCCGCTAGAGTTGTAAAGGTATTGGATAGGGTGTCATTTTTAGTGTATTTCTGGCTTAATGCTGCACTAGCATCCATGGCATAGGTGTGATTCTTATTCTCAAGGGTAAATCCCGAACCTGTTACATTTGCAACGTTGCTCGATTTATCCTTGATCATATTGGTATTCATCAGGTATATCGATGAGTTATTCTTCAGCTGTTGATCGAATACCACAACATTATAGTTTGTGAGAGGTTCAGTAATAATTCTACGCTGCTTTCCTGTTGAATCTTCTAATGTTGCATAGGTATTATCGGTAATCGCATTAAAAATTCCGATACCTAGTCCATTATTATCTCTTCCTGAAATTCTAATCGCATTCAGCATTTTAGAACTCGAAGGGTTCTCCTTAATTTTCTCCTTACTATTCAGTTGTCCCTCAACATCATCAAAACCAGATGGTGTTTTACCAATCCGTCGGGAATAGAATAAACTATTTTTATTGAAGAGTTCTACTCCTTCTTGAAAAAACGGTCTGTTTTCAGTATAAGTTATTTCCTGATAGCCTAAGTTCTTAACCTTATTATCGGATTGAACCTGACTAAAATCTGGAAGAAGAGTTAGGTCGAGGGTAAATTTTTCGTTAATACCGTACTTTAAATCCGCTCCAAAGTTGTAAGAGAATGAATGGTTATAGTTTACAAGTTT
>JAYTVX010000485.1:0-6318 GCA_043743775.1 Bacteroidales bacterium
ACGACCAAAACCGATCACAATATTTGCAGCCCATAGCTCATGAATCTCAAAGAAATCGGAATCATCAACCAATGCTTTGATTACATGACGTACATCGTATGGTTGCTTTGGATCGTTGGGAACAATGTTTTCAATATTAAACTCTGGTTTTGGCTCTTTAGGTTCAAAACGACGAGCTTTGCGCGAGTTGTTCCAAGGAATAAAAGTTATAAGCTTTTTAATCTGCTCGAAACATTCGATTTCACTCTCGGCATAGAAGTGAGCGTTGCCAGTGATTGTAGCATGAACCAATGCTCCGCCAAGGTCATCCTGTGAGATTTCCTCGCCCAGAACCGATTTAATCACCTCAGGGCCAGTGATAAACATCTTCGAAATTTTTTCAACCACAAAAACGAAATCAGTTAACGCAGGCGAATAAACTGCACCACCAGCACATGGCCCAAGTATAACCGATATTTGAGGGATGATACCACTAGAGAGGGTGTTACGCCAGAAAATTTCACCATAACCGGCTAACGAATTAACACCTTCCTGAATACGAGCACCCCCTGAATCGTTGATTCCGACTAAAGGAATTCGCATTCTAAGAGCGTAATCCATAATTTTGGTGATTTTTCGGGCATGCATCATACCTAAAGAACCACCTGCTACGGTAAAATCTTGAGCAAATACGGCAATAGGAGCACCGTAAATCGTTCCGGTTCCGATAATTACTCCGTCCCCATGGAGTACTTTACCATCCATACCGAAATCGCGTGCCTCATGCTCAACAAAGAGATCGTACTCATGAAATGAGTCTTCATCTAACAGGGCAATCACACGCTCACGTGCTGTAAGCTTACCCATTGCGGCTTGTTTTGCAATGGCTTGTTCTCCCCCACCCTGTAGAACTTCCTCTTTACGTTTTTTTAATTCATCAATCTTGCTTTTTAAAGGCATATTATTCTCAGTTAGTTAATAATAAGCTTACCGAATAAAACATAGCAACGGTAAATTAGAATGCAACGTTACAAAAACAAAGCTAAATACGGAAAAATATAGCTGTTAATTTATGAACTCGCAATATATGTGTTATAATATCAGCGGATTATAGATTGAACAAATGTTTAATCTATAAATAACATCTACTTGGGTGCCATCCTATAAAGTCCGATAGCAATAAAAGCGAATAGAATGTTTGGTATCCATACGGCTAAACCAGGGGTTAGTGATCCCCCAACTGCAAACATGGTTGAAAATCGCATGAAAAGAATATAGGAAAAACTGATGCCTAAACCTGTTCCAATATGCAAACCAATCCCCCCACGAACTTTTCGGGATGAAAGCGATACTCCAATTAGGGTTAATATAAAGGTTGAAAATGGATATGCCAATCGACTATACTTTTCTATCAGAAAAACATCGATGGTATCGGCTCCCTGCAATTTTTGTTGCTTAATAAAACCATTTAGTTGAAAAAGGTTCATCGTTTCAACTACATCTGTTCTCATCGTAAAATCACTGGGCGTAATAAATACAGATGTATCAATTTTAGTTCCAGATATAATCTGTTGCCCCTCTGCTTGATAATTTCTAATATAGTAATTCTGAGCAGACCATTTATTCTTAGTTGAATCCCATTTTGCGTAATCCGACATTAATTTTGATTGTAAACGCCCATCGACAAAATGCTCAACAGAGAATTTATACCCAGTTTGACTAAACGAATTGTATGCCTCCATATACACAAAAACTCCTGGACGCACCTGTTTATGGATATTACGACCACTATTTCGGTAAGGTTTTCGGACATAGGTATTCTCGAAATCTAATCGAACCCTGTTGGCTGGTGGAATGATGAAACTAGTTAGAAAAAAAGAGAAAACAGCAATAATTGTAGCTGAAACAAAGTAGGGATACATTAGCCGTCTAAAGCTTACACCACTGCTTAGAATCGCTATTATTTCGGTATCATATGCCATTTTTGAGGTGAAGAAAATAACAGCAATGAAGGTGAAAAGCGAACTAAATAGGTTAGCAAAATACGGAATGAAGTTAAGGTAGTAATGAAAAATAATTGCACTTAATGGTGGCTTTTTCTCCATAAAGTCATCTAACTTTTCTGAAAGATCAAAAATTACTGCAATACCAACAATAAGAATAATAGCAAAGAGATAAGTTCCAATAAACTTACGAATTATGTAGCGGTCAATTATTTTTAATCGAAATTTTTCTCTCATAATCGAAATGATAATTTTCCAACCATTTGGTTCTTCCATGCGGCAAAATCATCCTGCAATATATGTTTGCGAGCCTCTTTTACCAGCCAAAGATAAAATCCTAAATTATGAAGACTTGCTATCTGAGGTCCAAGCATCTCCGATGAAATGAATAAATGCCTAAGGTATGCTTTTGAATATCTTTTATCAACAAAAGAGAGGCCATTTGGATCAATCGACGAAAAATCACTCTTCCATTTTAGGTTTCGAATGTTTATTATCCCTTCGCTGGTAAAAAGCATTCCGTTACGTCCATTACGGGTAGGCATAACGCAATCGAACATATCAACACCAAGGGCAATTCCCTCAAGGATGTTTTCAGGTGTACCAACTCCCATCAGGTAGCGTGGTTTATCCTTCGGAAGAACTTCGTTTACAATATCCAACATCTCATACATCACTTCGGCAGGTTCACCAACCGATAAACCTCCAATTGCATTCCCCTCACAACCTAATGCGGCAATATGTTCAGCCGCTTTTCGACGTAGATCAGTGTAAACACAACCCTGAACAATTGGAAAAAACGCTTGGTTATAACCATACTTCGGCTCTGTTTCAGCGAACTGCTTAATGCATCGATCAAGCCAATGCTGAGTGAGTTCAAGCGATTTTCGTGCATATTCAACATCGGCCGTTCCTGGGGGGCATTCATCAAATGCCATAATTATATCTGCACCTATAATTCTCTGAATATCTACCGCATACTCAGGGGTAAACATATGCTTTGATCCATCGATGTGCGAGCGAAAAGATGCTCCCTCTCGAGTTAACTTCCTGTTTTCGGTAAGCGAAAAAACTTGATATCCCCCGCTATCGGTCAGTATTGGACGATCCCAGCTTGAAAACTTATGCAAACCGCCTGCTGCCTCAAGCACTTCCAATCCAGGTCGTAGATATAAATGATAGGTATTCCCAAGTATTATTTGAGCATTTATATCATTCTCAAGATCCTGATGCATGACACCCTTAACGCTTCCAACTGTTCCAACCGGCATGAAAATTGGCGTTAATATTTCACCATGATCCGTTACAATTTTTCCAGCACGCGCCTTGCTCGATTTATCGGTATGTTCAAGTTTAAAATCCATTCATCTATTTTTTCGAGCGCAAAGATAATTAAAATCATTGTTGAAAATAATTTATCCAATAGCTCCTGTCTTGGTAAACCCAAAAATGTTTAATATCATTGTCAATGTAATTAACAGGTCTTTACTGTGAGCGAAATCATTTCAAATTCAACTGTTTACGAATTAACTCTTGTTTCAGTTTTATTAATTACCTTTCTAATTCAGCTGTACTACTATCTGGGTATTTATCTTAGAGTAGCATTACTCAAGAAGAATACTGATGTACCGATAACATCCAACGTCCCCATTTCGGTTATAATCTGTGCCCGTGACGAGGAGGAAAATCTGGAAACTTTTTTACCATTCGTTCTTGAACAAGATTACCCCAATTTTGAGGTTATTGTTGTAAACGATTGCTCTTCGGATAATACAGAGTACACCCTTGATCGGATGCTTAAGAAGTATCCAAACCTTAGGGTTACCACCATTAAAAAGGATGAGAAATTCTCTCACAATAAAAAGTTAGCCTTAACCGTTGGTATCAAGGCTGCAAAGAATGAATGGCTAGTATTGACCGATGCTGATTGCAGACCCGTCAGCAATAAATGGCTTTCGACTATGGCTTCAAAATTTTCTGAAAATTCTGAAATAGTTTTGGGTTATGGTGGATTCTTGGAGGAGAAAGGTTTCCTAAACAAGCTCATTCGCTTCGATGGTCTCTTTATTGCTATGCAGTATTTCGGATTTGCACTAAAAGGAATACCATACATGGGCGTTGGGAGGAATTTGGCATACAAAAAAGAGCTCTTTTTTAAAAATAAAGGGTTTGCCTCACATGCACATATTTACTCCGGTGATGACGATCTTTTTATAAATGAGGTCGCTAATGGTGCAAATACGAGAGTTGAATTCCATCATGATGCCCACACCCGAACCATTCCAAGGAATAGCTACAAACGTTGGGTGATTCAAAAACGTAGGCATATTACTACATCTAAAAGGTATCGATTATCATCTAAAATAATGCTTGGGGGAGAAATTCTATCAAGAATTTTATTCTTTGGTACTTCAATAGCCCTAATTGCACTCCTTTATTACCCTTGGATAATTGCAAGTTTTATTCTGTTTCGATGGACCATTCAGCTATCAGTAATAAAAGGAGTCATGAATCGGTTGAGTGAAAAGAAATTATTGTTACTTTCGCTTCTTTACGATTTTTATTCTCTTTTCTTTTACGCAAGGTTATCGTTGCTAAATATTGTTAATCCAAGAAATTCAACATGGAGATAAATCCAAATCTATCTGATAAGGCTAAATTTGATCTTGTTTTGGTTGAACAGGCTATGGATGGTAACCAAAAGGCTTACGCTGATCTCCTAGACAGATATAAGGATGCAATCTACTTTATGCTGCTTAAGATGGTTAATAATAAAAGTGATGCCGAGGATCTAACCATTGAGGCATTCGGTAAGGCTTTTAAAAATATCCATCAGTACACTCCAAACTACGCTTTTAGTACCTGGCTCTTCAAGATAGCAACAAATAATTGCATTGATTTTATCCGTAAAAAGAAGGCAAATCTCATCTCAATCGATCAGACCTCGGAGGATATGGAAGGTCCCATCTCTTCACCAACAGCACACTTGCAATCGAGCAACTTAGATCCTGAGGAGCAGTTGATTAAGGAGCAAAGCATTCAATTAATCCAAGAAGTTGTAAGCAAACTGAAACCAAGATATCGTAAATTAATTGAACTAAGATACTTCCGCGAATTCTCCTACGAGGAAATCGCTGAGGAACTCGGTCTTCCTATCGGGACAGTAAAAGCCCAACTTTTTAGGGCTCGCGAACTCCTTTTCAATATCCTAAAAAATAGCCCACATCAATAATAATTAGCTCATATTGTTGTTTGCTTTTTGATTCTCTCGAAATTCAGTACTAGAAATTAAGTGCTGATCCTACAATTGAAAAAGTGAACTGATACAAACTTCAACTATCGAATAATTTCACGCCAATGGAAAGCATAATAAAATATTTTCCGGAGTTGAGCAGTACTCAACTCCAACAATTTGCTGAACTAGATCCTCTTTACAGAGAATGGAATTCTCGTATCAATGTGATTTCGCGAAAAGATATTGAAAATATTTACATCCACCATATACTTCATTCGCTTGCAATTGCTAAAGTTATCACCTTTGCCGAAAACACTAGGATTATGGATGTTGGGACAGGAGGTGGCTTCCCTGGCATTCCTTTGGCTATCCTTTTCCCATCAAGCAATTTTACGCTGGTCGATTCCATCGGTAAAAAAATTACCGTTGCTAACGAAGTTGCTCTTTCGCTCGGGTTAACCAACGTCAAAGCGATTAAAGCACGTGCCGAAGAGCTTGAAGGGGAATTCGATTTTGTTATTACACGAGCAGTCGCTCCGCTACCAACCATACACAACTGGGTACGAAAATTGATAAAACCAGGAGGATTAAACCAACTGCCCAATGGGATTATCGCGCTAAAAGGTGGGGATTTAAAGGAAGAACTTGATCCATTCAGAAACATCTTTCAAAAATGGGATATCCAAAGTTTTTTTAAAGAAGAGTATTTTAAGGAAAAATCAATCCTTTTTATTCCAAGATCTAAAAGATAAGAATGATTACTGCTTTCAGCTAATCACTTTTGTTTATTATTATTTTTTTGTCATTAAATTATTCTCAAACAGCTGAATATATTGTGGTTGATTGGTGATAATTTGGAATTCTTGAAATTATTGATTTATTATTTGTGATAATTTCTGGAGTTTCTTTTTGTACTTTCAAAAAAAGTATATCTTTGCAGTCTCAAAAAAAGTTCTGATAAAGGACTTATAGCACTGAAAATCATTAGTAGTAGATAATATAAAAGTATAAAGCGATGAAAAGAACGTTCCAACCCTCAAACAGGAAAAGGAAAAATAAACATGGTTTCCGCGAGCGTATGTCAACTCCAAATGGCAGAAG
>JAYTVX010000486.1:0-1642 GCA_043743775.1 Bacteroidales bacterium
CCCTAGCAGATTAAATTGACGGCATGTGAACAGATCAATTTTTTTTGAAAAACCCCAGTCGAAATTATTTTTATTGGGTTTTCTTTCATACACTAATTATGAAAAATGTCGATTGGTTTAAAGTAGAAATAGCTCCATACTTAAAAGAATTTGAAATTAAGTATAAATTTTTTGAGAATGGAGACTTCGGAGACCTTAATCAGGTGGAATTCAATTCTCAAAGAACAGGAGGAGAAATTGACTTTTGGAGTTCAGGTTGGCTGGGTATTCATTTTGTAGATTATATAAAAGGTGAGGAATTACTAAACGCTTTTTTAGAGCCACATCAGGAACAAGAAAAAGAAAATGCCTTTAAAAGATTACAAGAATTATTACAATAGCATAAAACCCCGGACTTCCGGGGTTTATTGTTTTAAGAGCAGACTGTATGTGCTATAATTCTCATCATCATAGCAAACAAAAATCACCTTTTCTATTCCATTGGTCTTTGCTAAAAAATCAGTAACGGTTTTTATGGCAATTTGAGCGGCTTTGATTTTAGGGAAATGATAAATACCTGTACTGATGTTTGGAAATGCTATCGTTTTAACGTGATTATCTAAAGCCAATTTAAGACTGTTTGCATAAGCTAACGACAAAAGATTTTCCTCATTGCTTTTACCATTATTCCAAACAGGACCAACCGTGTGAATAACAAATTTTGCAGGGAGCTTACCAGCAGTTGTTATAACAGCCTCACCTACTTTGCAACCACCTTGTTTATAGCGAATTTCTTGACAATCTTGAAGGATAGCTTTACCGCCAGCTTTATGAATTGCGCCATCTACACCACCACCACCAAGTAAAGAAGTATTTGCTGCGTTTACAATGGCATCAACTTGAATTTTTGTAATGTCGCCTTTTAATAGTTCTATCATTACAACTTCATTTTACCATCGAGTAAATCCTTCATACGCTTTTTGGTAAGCATCGAATTGATAATCTTAATCAGGGCGTTTCTTTCATCTTCATCAAGCTGGCCAATCAAAGCCACTTGTTCGTTAAGCTCGCTATTTTTAATATCCACTACGGTTTTTTCATCCTCATTCAAGAGCTGGTCAGCCGATACGGTAAACACTTTCATTAATCGTTGAACAATATCAATAGACGGCGATAAATGGCCGTTCTCCATTTTAGATAAGTGCGTAACATGAATATGGAGTTTATCAGCCAAATCCTGTTGGCTCATATCGGCAGCTTTACGCAAGGCTTTAATTTTTTCCTGAAACTTCATGTTTATCAATGATATTTGCTCCAAAGTTACCATAATATACAAGTTTTGGTACATAAATTATATTATCATAAAATTATATTGCAAATATATGAAATTGTAATTTATCTTTGCTTGCAATAAAACGAAAGTATTTATTGCAAAATATTCAATACAGCAAGTATGGAAATACAAGAGATAAAGCAGCAATTAACCTTGGCCAGCGTTCTAAGCCGCTACAACTTGAAACCCGACAAACATCTGCGTTTAAATTGCCCCTTCCATGAAGATAAAACCCCAAGTATGCAAGTGTACTACAAAACATTTACCATTAAAATTTCTTTAATTTTTTCATTGTTATTTGACTAGTGCAAATTTCTGCCGTGTGACCTT
>JAYTVX010000487.1:0-2921 GCA_043743775.1 Bacteroidales bacterium
CTGTCGAACTTAGTTTTTGAAGGAAAATCGGTAAGAAGCGCACCTGTTTCTACAATATCCTTCGCAACACTTCGATGGGATATTGGGTAGATGGTATCGAGCCCATGTCCAAGCACAGCAAGTGTTTGGAGGTTGTTTTTTAGAGCTGATTTATGTGCAGTGATATCAATTCCGTATGCCAACCCACTTACGATTATTGGGTTGTACCCTTTTTCTGATAGACCAGTAATTAATTTTTCGCAGACTTGCTTACCATAGTCGGTTGCCTTTCGAGTGCCAACTATACTAATATACTTTTCGCGATTGAAATTTATTTCTTGCTTCCCTTTAATAAATAGAACAATAGGGCCATCGTCGCATTGGCGAAGACGTTCGGGGTATTCAGCATCTAAATAGAAAAGGGTTTTAATCCCATATTTTTCGATAAATTCAATCTCTTGCTCTGCTCTATCAATAACCTTCTGATTAACAATCTCCGATGCAACGCCAATACCAATACCCGGGATCTTGAGTAGGGCCTTTTTACTTTGCTTGAAAACGGCCTCAATACCACCGCAGTAGGCTATCAATTTTTTGGCATTGATGCTTCCAACCTTAGGAATCATCTCAATTCCGATTTTATATTTCAGCAAATTATCGGGCAAGGGAATTGATATATAATAAAAACTATTTTGCGTCTATCTTCACTTTTTGTTTTTGTGAATTATAGCAGATGATGAAGATTGCTGTTTATTTCTGAGCGTTACCAGTGGTGAACTCAACAGCAGATCTAGGGTTTAATGGTAATCGCCCCTTTTCCCATTATGCCATAGTTCCAAATCAAATAAAGAACTTAAAATAGATTAAACAATAACTCTAGCGGTTTTCTTCTTGCTGGTATGCTTTTAGAGCAAGAATTAATTTTGCCTTTTGCTCCTTCTTCAAACCTTTTAGGCTAAAGGGTGGATACTTCGATATATTTGCGCCAAGTTTCTGATAAACTGTAACTTCCTCGCGAAGCAAACTCTTTTTGTAAGCAAATTTATAGAATTGATTTTTGGGAATTTCAATCGAACTCTTTTTTGGATTTATGGGTTTAAGCGGATAAAAACGAATAATAATCTTAAAACCTTCGTCTGAGAAATATAGATAAGAAGTTTTAATTGCTAAATGGAAAAAATAGAAAATAAGGTATATTAGTATAAGGATAAAACTAATTTTTTGATTCGATAAGCCTAAATATTTAAGAGAGTAAGGTTCAATATTTGTTGTGTAAAGAACACAAATTAACGATAAAACAATAATTGCAAAAAGCGCTTTAAGCACCTGAATTCTCACCACTGTATTTTCATTCTCAATCTTCATAAAATGCAATTTACTTGATGTACTAACCTCATGAATTTCCTCAAAGTTGGAAAATGATTTCTAATTATCCAAACTTATGTAATCCAACATCTTTAGCTACTCAGGATATATTATAAGATTTATTCTATAATTGGCAATATATGGTTAGTCAACAAACACTCCGAACTAGATATGGATGATTAGCTTATTCCGTAATTCAAGTTAATAAAGCTAAATCAGATTAAAATCCTTTAAATCATTTTCATATTAAATTAGTACATTTGATATTGGACTGTGTTTTACTTTCAATTCGATAAAATATGTTTAGATATACCATATCAAAGGTCGACAAAGACCTTTTGGGAGAGGTTACCCTTTTTCCAGTAAAGAGCATTAGTAATAAAGTTCTAGTATTCAAGGTGCTAAAGCAATCGGGCAACGATCAGACGAGTCTCCCTGAAAAGGAAGAGATTGAAATGTTATATGAGAATGTGCCAAAAATTAAAAAGACTATTGACAAAGGCGAAACTGGAGCAGCTCTTAGACATCTTCGATCGTTTTTTCATTTCTTTAAAGGGGAATGGATGATTACAGGTACCGATAAAGCCAAGGATCATCCAATTGAGTCAGTGGTTAAAATTTTGCACTCTCAAGGTGTTAGTATCAGTTTCATTGAAAGAGATGGAA
The DNA here is from genome assembly GCA_043743775.1 of Bacteroidales bacterium. Lineage (GTDB taxonomy): Bacteria > Bacteroidota > Bacteroidia > Bacteroidales > Tenuifilaceae > UBA8529. The sequence goes on from JAYTVX010000487.1 coordinate 2,011, forward strand.
TGCCTCCTTTCAAGTTAATTGGAAAAAATTTTAGGGGAAATACTATTCTCCGGGTTGATAGTAATATTAGTAGTAAACTCGTTTCAGCATCTTTAATCCTATCGCCAAACATATCTAATTCAATGGTCATGGAGATGAAGGATAGGATTATCGATTCATCTTATATCGAATTGACACTAAAAGCGTTACAGTATTTAGGGATTAATTCGGGCTGGAGTAAGAGCGATACGCTTATTGAATCTGAATTTAAAGATGGTACTGAGTTAACCATAGAGGCCGATTGGAGTGCAGCGTCTTACTGGTACGAGATTGCGGCACTCTCTAATAAATGCAATTTTACAATACATGGCTTAAATGTCGATAGTACTCAGATTGATATTGTTACAAAAGAACTTTTTTATCAACTTGGGGTCAAAACAACATTTATTCAAGATGGGGTTTCTTTAACTAAGAGTAAAAAGAGAGTCAAACTTTTCGAGTTCGATTTTACAAATAATCCCGATCTAGTTCCAACTTTTGTGGTCACCTGCGCCATGCTTAAAATCCCTTTTCGGATGATTGGTGTTAATGATTTACATACAAAGTATAACGATCGTATTAAATCCCTTCAGCAGGAACTGCTTAAATTTGGAGCAAAATTAATCATTGATATTCAGGACGATAAAGAAGTGCTTTGTTTTAATGGTAAAATTAAGATACCAAGTAAGCCCATCGAGATATCTACTTTTGAGGATCACCGCATGGCGATGGCATTTGCACCTATTGCTATTACCGGGACTCCCGTTATAATTGAAAATCCTAAACTTACCAGCAAGTCATACCCATCATTCTGGGACGACTTTAAGAAAGCAGGTTTTACTGTTGATCAGGATTAAAGGAGAATAGTAAGATGATAGTGTAAAAAGAAGAAA
>JAYTVX010000488.1:0-2021 GCA_043743775.1 Bacteroidales bacterium
CCTCCGTATAGGGCAAAAAAATTAAGTTTAAAGTAGTTTTTTTTACCAACAAGGGTAGAAACATTTAGTTTATAGCCGTTCTTCCCCATAAGTAGATTCGATCCAGGATTCTTTACATCACCAAAAAAACTAAATACCCCAGTTCCTAATGATATAACTGGTTTGTAGACCGGGTTTTCAACCTCAACCTCCTCATTCAAGAGTTTTTTCCAATATTCCTCGTCTTCCTGAGCAAAGCCAACCAAGCCTAGGATAGATAATAGTGCTGTTAAAAATATTTTATGACTAAAACTCCTCAAATGCATGAGCTATATTATAATTCTTTATATTTATTTACACCATTTCTGGTTGGTAATCATCAAGGCTTCCTGAACAGTAATGCGAGTTCCGTTATTATAAGCTGCAACAAACGCATCGCTTACGGAGGTCTTCCATAAATTAACCCGATAATCCCTAGCCTCCTTATAAGCAGGAAACGAACCAACAGAATATTTATACCAACCTTCATGCTCTTCAGTTCTAATCTCTTGAGGTATCTTATACTTTTTGAAATAGTTTTTAATATCAACGGGTCTATGACCAGCAGCTATTTGCACTCTGAAGTAAACACCCTTTTGGGGTTCAAGCATAAATGACTTAAGATCAATAACTCTTTTACCTGTTATCTTCTTCTTATCCTCAATTTTCTGGTATTTAACTGCAATAGTTTTCCCACCATCCTCTCCGGTTTCAGTGTAGCTCGTACTTGATGGTTGTCCTTCGATATTCTGACTACCCGATGATAAAAATGTTGGAGCAGGAACTGATGCAATAATGCCCTCTAAATTCTTAGGATCGAGGTTTGATAGATCTACTTCTTTCTGAGTAATATCGATTACTTGAGTTGCTTCATTAATTATAAAAGAGAATGTTCCTTTTAGTTTGAGTTGCTTAACATCCACTTTATTAGTTGGAATTAATTTATAGGAAACCACAAACCTTTGCTCAACGGGTAAATTCATCCAAAGGAATTTAACTTTCTGATCTTTAAATGTGAAAATTGCATCCTTGGTTTGAATTGCTTCAGCCTTAAATCCTTGGGGTACCTCCTCCTCAATTTTGGCAAACTTCTCTGTACTACCCTTATTAACCAATATATTAACAATATACTCATTACTAGCCCCAACCAAGCTTGGTACTTGACGAATACATCTTACATTCTTGGCAACCAATGAAATAGGAGGTTGAATTGGGACCATCTGCTGGAATTCCTTAATATCGACAATGAGATTAGGATCAATACGAGCAGATTGCTTAATTGTAATGGATGCTGATGTAACATTAACTGACTTACGCTGATTATCCTCAATATATGAAAAAACACCTTTAAGATCAAATTGTCCTTTTAACCTCTCATCAACCTTAAGCCGATAAAGCACTTTCAACTCCTTCTCGGAGGGAAGTTTTAACCAAATAATTTTAATCTTCTGATTTTCAAATGTGAAATTCGCACTTGCCGGATCAACTACTTGAGCAGATAGTCCATTGGGTAAATCTTGTTGGAATCTAGCAAAACTTTCGATTGAACCCTTTTCAAGAGTTAGTTCTACATCAAATTCAGCACCAGCATTGACTTCCGAAGGAACGCCAACAGAAAGAGATACATCTTCGCTTAACATTAAGTTAATGGAAAGCACTCCGACCATGTTCAATAAAATGATGATTGCCCTGATCATTACGGTTGCAGCTCTTAGAGTTTAGTTGATTCTAGGTTAATCAAGTACAATAATAGTAAAATATTGCAATAGTATACCTACAAAACATGCTAAATTATTGATATCCGTTAAAACCTATTAAAGATGGATGTTAGATATAAGCAATATTTCGTATTGTTAATCAGCCATTTAATGCATATTCAAAAACTTATTAACATAAATTAATTACGTGCTCTATTTATATGAAAAGGTACTCCCACCAAGGAATTCACGAAGAATTGATGTGGGTGGTACTTCATTATCTGAAATCGGGGCAAAATAGCTCAG
>JAYTVX010000489.1:0-1912 GCA_043743775.1 Bacteroidales bacterium
GTTTAAAAAGGCAATAGTTTTTGTCTGTATCTGAGTACGCTAACATTTTGAAAAGCAGGGATTATCTCGAATAAAAAAAGCCCCTGATGGGGCTTTTTCTTGAGGTATCGAGCGGAGTCGAACCGCTGTAGACGGTTTTGCAGACCGTTGCCTGACCACTCGGCCACGATACCATTTCTATTAAACGGTTGGCAAAGATACTAAAAAAATCATTTTTGCAAACCCTTCATTTTATTTTGCGCTTTTTGTTAGCGTCACACTAACTTTCTGGATTTTCCCTCCCATGGGCGGGTTAACTTTTGAGACTTTTACCTGAGCGGTGTCAATTCCTGGAAGTTCTTTTATGAGCGAATCGAGGATTAACCCTGCTAAGTGCTCTAAAAGGTGAGAGTTAACGCCCATTTCACGTTTAACAATTTCGTATGCTCGTTGGTAGTTAACGGTATCCTTAAGGTTATCGCTTAGCTGTGCTTTATCGGAGTTGTATTCAATTTTAAGATCTACAAGAAAGGTATTACCAATTACCTGCTCCTCGGCGAAGTGCCCATGGTTTGCATGGAACTCCATATTCTCAATCTCTATTAATGCCATTGTTTTATTGTATAAGGTGCACAAAGTTAAGCTCAATTGTTTCATTATCATAATTCAAAGCTGATAATAATCACCCATTTTTTCATTATTCAATCACCCCAATTCTTTATGTTTGTATAGATATAAAAATTGAATAAAATTAAATGAGTATTCGTTAATATGACTATTAATTAGATTCGCAGGCTGTCATTGGCTTCGCCGAACTCGTAAACTCGGTTCCGGGCGAAGTCCCGGAATCTATTGAGAAATAGTAGATTCCTGCATGCACAGGAATGACAATTAAGACTGTTTTTGATATATTAGCTATTATTGCGGACAATCATTTATAATTATTTCTGAAAGTCTTTCCGTCTTTTTCAATTCACGGTGTCTTTAATGTAAAGATTTTGAATTTGGGCTCAGAAACGTTTGATATCAATGCAAAGCTAATTGAACGCGCAAAGCAAGGCGATCAACAGGCAATGTACAGGCTCTATAAGATGCACGTGCAGGCGATGTACAATACCAGCATTCGAATAGTAGCCAACCAATTTGATGCAGAGGATATTATTCAGGAATCATTCTTAAACGCTTTTAATGGTTTGAATTCATTCAAGGGGGATTCGACCTTTGGGGTTTGGCTAAAAAGGATTGTAATTAATAAATCGCTTAATGCGCTAAGGCAAAAGAAACTAGTGTTTACCGATTTAGACAATCTATATATTGCTCATGAGGATTCCGAAGATGAAGATTTCCCTGAGGTTACCCCTGAGGTTATCCACGAGGCAATTAAAACGTTGCCCGAGAAAGCAAGAGTGGTGCTGAATCTTTACCTGCTCGAGGGCTATATGCACAAAGAGATTGCGGAGATGCTTGATATATCTGAATCAACATCAAAATCGCAGTATCAACGGGCAAGGAAACTTCTGCAGGAGAAAATTAGGACCGAACTGAATTTAAGACTGGTCGAGGAGAATTAGAGTGAAGGTAAATTATTTAAGGTATGAAGTTAGAATCGTACGTACGAAAACATCGAAATGACTTGGATGTAGAGAAACCTGACGAGGATTATCTATGGACAGGTATTTCGCAGTCAATGAATGGTACAAAAAAGCGCAAGAACATTGTATTATGGTGCTCAATTGCTGCTGCGTCAGTTATCATTGTTGTTTCGCTTACAGCCACCTATTTTTTAAGTAATGGGGGTAAACAGCAGCTGATCTTTGTAAATATCGACCCTGCGCTTGCCAATCAGGAGGCCCAATTCAAAAATCAGATAAATAGCTACTCCAAGCTAATCAAGCAAACATCATTTAGTAACAGTCAACTTGCAACTGGGAGT
>JAYTVX010000490.1:0-3473 GCA_043743775.1 Bacteroidales bacterium
GAGGTATTAAAGGCAACGATAAGTTTGTTACGACTGTGCAAATAGGAACCACCGTTTCAATACCTAAAGGTGAGAATCGCAAAGCCGGCGTTGTATGGAACTACTCCGATGCGGACAACCTGAATACAGACCAAATGTTTGCTGGAAACCTCACCTATAGCGTGTTAAGTTCAGATCCACCAGCAATTATGCCTCATCTTTTTAAAGGTTTCGATGAGCAATTTGCCGAAAGCGTTAAGGCCGATGATATTATAATAGCAGGTGATAATTTTGGTTGCGGTAGCTCGCGTGAGCACCCTGCCGTAGGATTAGCTTATGCTGGTGTAAAGGCTGTTATTTGCAAATCGGTAAACCGTATCTTCTACCGTTCATCGGTAAATCAAGGGTTGCCAATTCTAGTTGTACCCGAAGCGGTGAACAGCTACAAGCAGGGCGATAAGGTTGATGTTAATTTTGCCAGTGGTGAAATTAAAATTAACGATAAGGTTTTCAAATTTGCGCCACTACCTAACCAGCTATTAGCTGTGTTTGAAGCTAAAGGCTTGATAAATTACCTTAAACAAGCATAATTCGTTATGATATAAATAAGAAAAGCGGGTTATAATCGAGTAACCCGCTTTTTCTTTATTCTTTATTGCACTATTTAGCTACTTTCCAAACTGTATCAATAATAGTTCCATCTACCCATTTGATAACAGCAACGGGTTCATCGGTATATTGAATTTTCTCTGGTTTGCCACAAATGGCTTCACATTCATCTTTTAGCTGTTCTATTGTTTTGATGGGAAGTGTTGAGTTTTTTAACTTCTCTAGAAGATCGGTACGTAAAGGGTTAATCGCAATACCCCTCTCGGTTACAATCACATCAATAAGTTCGCCGGGACCGCAAATAGTGGTAACCTCATCACGAATAACTGGAATACGATCGCGAAACAATGGAATGGGAAGAATTGTACATTTTGAGAATATACAGTTTTGCCATCCACCAATACCATGTAGTAACATTCCATCGGAATGAGTAACTACATTGGCATTATAATTCACGTCAACCTCTGTTGCACCAAGAATTGTAACATCAACCATTGATGAGAAATTACCCTTACCATGGTAGTTGTAACTTGTAAAAGGACTTGTATTCAAATGGTTAGCATTCTCCCGCATTGAACGAACGCCATCAAGGTCAAATGTTTGCCCATCAAGGATATATTCAACAAGACCATCCTCTAGCATTTTAACCAGATACTTGTTACTTCCACCACGAGCAAAACGAGCCTTCATTCCTCGTTCCTTCAGCATTTCACCAAAATAAACTCCAATGGAAAGCGCGGTACCCCCTGCTCCTGCTTGAAAGGAGAAACCATCACGGATTATTCCTGCTTCATCGCAGAACTGAGCCGTCATCTCGGCAAGCAGCAAACGATCTGGACTTTTAGTAATCTCAGTAGTACCAGAAACAATCTTCTCGGGAATACCAATCTGATCAAGCACAACTACGTAATCAACATAGTTTCCATGAATTTGCCATGGTACACAAGGAAATGGCACGAGGTTATCGGTTGCAACAATCACCTTGTTAGCGTATTGAGAATCGGCTAAAGCAAAACCCAGTAATCCGCAAGCAGCAGGACCCCTATCCCCAGTCGCATTTCCAAAGAAATCGGCTGTTGGTGCGGCAATAACAGCAATATCTATCACCAAATCACCATCTTGTATAGCTTGGTATCGACCGCCGTGAGAACGCAGAATTCCAGTTCCCTTCATCTTTCCTTCGGAAGTAAATCGACCAAGAGCACCGTTCATACTACCCTCGATATGATGAATAGTTCCATCCTCCAAATATTTAATTAAAGGAATATGGCACTCAAATGATGCTGAGGGTACCCACACTAAATCCTTAATGCCCATCTCATGAGCAATGTCGAAGATTTGAATGGATAGTAGGTCGCCATTCCTAAAATGGTGATGGGTAGAAATCGTCATTCCATTTCGTAAACCAGCCTTAATAAGCGCTTCCTTCAACGATGGTACAATTTTGTTTCCATCAGCAGGATAGTCGGCACATGAAGCAATCAGAGGAGCATATTTTCGTCCGGTAGGTTTATACTTTCCAACTCCCATGTAGGGAACCTGCGGTTTACCGTTAACTTCGGTTGGCACTAGGCGACCAACTGCATTCTTCTCAAACTTAGCTGACATATTCTTCCTTTCTCCAATTTATATTTAGCTTACCTGTTTTAATGGCCATATCAATGGTGTGTTGAGCTCTTTTCACCACTGGTGGATCTATCATTTTGGTTCCCAATGATACAACACCAAGTCCTTTTTCAGTGGCCTCATTGAAAGCATTTACAATCTTCTTAGCTTTATCGATCTCTTCTGCCTCAGGTGCAAAGTTTTCATGAATAACTTTGATTTGGCGTGGATGAATACAACCCATTCCATCAAAACCTAAACTTTTCGATTTCTTTACATTCTCCTTTAAGCCTTCCATATCGCCAACATCACTAAAAACGGAATCGATAGGCTGAATACCGGCTGCTCTACAAGCATTTACTACTTGAGTACGAGCAAAGAATGATTCTGTTCCCTCAAGCGTACGTCTTACACCCAAATCAGCAGTGTAATCCTCAAGGCCAATGGCCAAAGCAACAACATTAGAAGCCGCTGTAGCAATTTCAAAAGATTTAATTACGCCCAAAGCACTTTCTATAATGGGCATCAGCCAAATATTGCCTTGAATATTGTTCTTCTTTTTGATTGCCTCAATACGTTCATTTACTTGCTTTATTTGATCAGCACTTTCACACTTGGGAATCAATAGGAGGTTCACGTTGTGAGGTACAATAAAATCTAAATCATCCAATCCTCTAGGAACTTGATTGATACGAACCATTCTCTCGGTACCATAAAAATCGAGGTTACGTAGAGCATTCCGCACCAAGAAACTTGCCTCGAACTTCTTATCTGGGGCTACAGCATCCTCCAAATCAAGAATAATCCCATCGGGAGTATGAATCCCAGCATTTATCATTAATGATGGGGAATTTCCAGGCAGATAAAGTCTTGAGATCCGATTCTTATCACGAGCAGTTTGATAATTATTTTGTTCCAAGATTGGTAAGAGGTACTCTTTTTTTGAACCTGTAATTTCTCTAATCGCTGCCTCCAAACGAGCAGCAAGGACAAAAGGCAAAGCTCCACTATCATCAATAAGAAGATTGACATTATCTAATGCGTAGAACGCAAGTATATCAAGAGCTAACCTTTCGATTTGCTTTCCATAAATGGCTTTCACCTTACTATCAATTTGAAGTTGAATACCTCCGCTCTCTTTAATTTCAAGCGTAACAGCACAGTCGGAACGAACTCCCTTGCCCTTATTCCCAATAATTATAGTTTTGCTCATTCTATTTTGAGTTTATTATTTGATGAATAATATTAGAAAACCTGAACAAAAATAAGTAAAATTTAAT
>JAYTVX010000491.1:0-2633 GCA_043743775.1 Bacteroidales bacterium
ACATCGACTATTTTGTTTTTTCCGATTCGGTGAGTAATAACGCCTACAGCTCGCTCGACGATTCCATTAAGATACTTTACAATAATGGAGATCTTGTCGATATTGCGGGTGCTTCGGATATATTGAACACTCAAGCTTTATCAACGGAAGTGAAAAAATACTTTCTCTGTTACCCAAAATGATATATAAATATTAGTTTTGTCTTTTAATTAAAGAATATTACCTATGGATTTTTCGGCACAAGCAATAGCTCAATTTTTAGGTGGAACGGTTGAAGGTAACCCTGATGTAAGAGTTAACACCGTTGCTAAGATTGAAGATGGACATTCTGGTGCTCTTTCGTTTCTAGCTAATCCCAAGTATGCTCATTATATCTATAATACCCAATCATCAATCGTTCTTGTAAATAATGATTTTGTTGCTGAATCGCCAATTAAAGCAACCCTGGTAAGGGTTAATAATGCCTACGAATCGTTTGCTTCGCTCCTTCAGCTGTACGCTCAATCCAAGAAACAAAAACAGGGTATCGAATCGTTATCATTCGTTCATAGCTCTGCAAAGATTGGCGAAAACCTTTATCTTGGAGCTTTTGCATATATTTCCGAGAATGCAGTCATTGGAAATAATGTGAAGATTTACCCTCAAGTTTACATTGGTGATAATGTAAGAATTGGGGATAACACTATTGTTTACCCCAACGTTACTATTTACGAGGATTGTGTTATTGGCAATGAGTGTGTTTTACATGCAGGCTCTGTTATTGGTGCCGATGGTTTTGGTTTTGCTTCGGGCGAGGATACAAACTATAAGAAAGTTCCCCAAATCGGAAATGTAATTTTAGAGGATCATGTTGAGATCGGTGCTAACGCAACTATCGATAGAGCAACGATGGGTTCTACTATCCTTCGAAAAGGAGTTAAACTTGACGATCATGTTCATATTGCTCACAACGTTGAAATTGGCGAAAATACAGTGATGGCCGCCCAATCGGGTGTTGCTGGATCGACGAAGATCGGTAAAAATTGTATGTTTGGTGGTCAAGTAGGTATTAGTCCGCATATTAGAATCGCTGATGGTGTTAAAGCTGGCGCTCAAGCAGGTATTCCAAGTGATATTAAGAAGGAGGGATCAATAGTTCTTGGTAGTCCTGCAAGTGATATCTCAGCGCAAAGAAGATCAATGGCTGTTTACAAGAATCTACCTGAATTACGCTCCCGATTAAGCGATCTTGAAAAAATAGTAGAGGAGTTAAAGCGCAAATTATCAGGAGAATAGTCGTATTTGTCAATACCTTTATCTTTTCCTAGCCATTAATTATTAGTTATTTTTTATAAATTGCGAAGTTTTATTTCAGCAATTAATGATTCTATGGCAGATAAGCAAAGAACAATCCAACAAACCGTTTCCGTTAAAGGAAAGGGACTACACACTGGCGTTGAAGTTGAAGTAATAATTTGTCCAGCCGAAGTCAATACCGGGTACATTTTCCAAAGGGTTGACTTAGAAGGCCAACCCAAGGTCGAAGCCCTTGCCGATAACGTCACCGATACTTCAAGAGGTACAACTCTTGTTCAAAAGGGTGTTAAGATTAACACCGTTGAGCATGTACTTGCCGCTCTTTCGGGCATGGGTATTGATAATGCCTTAATCAAAGTTAATGGACCCGAGATGCCTATTATGGATGGTAGCTCAAGCGTTTTCGTTAACGAGATTGCAACGGTTGGTACGGTTGAGCAGGGAGCAGAACGAAACTTCTTCGTTATTCGCGAAAAAACTGTTTTCAGAGATGAAAAGAATAACATTGAGATAGTTGCCTACCCCGATGACGGTTTTAGCATCGATGTAATGATCGATTATAACTCAAGAGTCCTTGGGCATCAGTATGCCAAACTCACCCAAATCGAAGATTTTGAGAAACAGATTGCTCCTTGTCGAACTTTCGTGTTTTTCCACGAGCTTGAAGTCTTACTCAAGAACAATCTGATTAAGGGTGGTGACTTACAGAATGCCATTGTGATTATGGAACGTGAAGTTCCACAAATTGAACTTGACCGTATTGCCGATCTTTTCAATAAACCCCATATTCAGGTAAGACCTTCAGGATTTCTAAATCACCTTGATCTCCATTTCACCAACGAGCCGGCTCGTCATAAGTTGCTCGATATGGTTGGAGACTTATCTCTCCTAGGGTTGAGAATTAAAGGTAAGATTACTGCAATGAGACCAGGGCATTACGCAAATACCGAATTTGCGAAGATGCTTCGTAAGCAGTATAAAAAGGAGTTATTAAAACCAACTCCTCCAACATACGATCCGAACAAGTTGCCTTTAATGAATATCCTTCAGATTCAAAAGATACTTCCACATCGTCCTCCATTCCTATTTATTGATAAAATTATAAGCATGGATGGATCTTCAGTTGTTGGGATGAAGAATGTTACCATGAATGAAGGATTTTTTGTAGGTCATTTCCCCGATGAACCAGTTATGCCTGGTGTTCTTCAGATTGAAGCAATGGCTCAGGTTGGTGGTATACTTGTTCTTAATACTGTACCCGATCCGGAAAACTACTTAACCTATTTTCTTAAAATCGATCAGGTTCGTTTCAAGAAAAAGGTTGTTCCTGGCGATAC
>JAYTVX010000492.1:0-1982 GCA_043743775.1 Bacteroidales bacterium
TTTTTTATTTGAGTTGAGTATAACCATAACAGCTTTGCTACTATTATATCGGAAGTAGACATAGATGTTATCCTCAGGAACAAATTGCATTAATTTTCCACTTTGAATTACATCTGAATCTTTGCGCCACTTCAGTAGTGTTTGAAGGTAACTCCAAGCTTCGTTCTCCTTTTTGGTTCTTCCATCGGGTAAGAATGCATTCCGTTTATCGTCCTTCCATCCACCTGGGAAATCGGGTCTGAGCTTGCCATCTCCTTCAGATTTCAAACCCATCATAAGCAGTTCAGTGCCATAATAGATTTGGGGTATGCCACGGGTTGTTAGCAAAAAAGCCAACGTCATTTTATATCGGCCAATGCTATCATTCTTTCTAAAAAATCTTGATTCATCATGATTATCGGCAAATACAAGAATATTATTTGGGTTTGCATAAAGGAAATCTTTCGAGAGATGATCGTAAAGACGAACAATACCTTTATCCCACTCCTGTTCTTCGTCGAAAGTTTTTCGTAAAGTAAACATTAAAGGAAAATCCATTACTGAAGGTACATTCGAGTTAAAGCCATCGCGATTATTTGCATCCTTTTGCCAATATGCACACCAAGGAGAATCATTTAACCATGCTTCGGCGACAATATTAAAGTTGGGATATTCGGTCATCACCTCTTTGGCCCAACGAGAGGTAAATGATTTTTCGGAGAATGGATGAGTATCGGTACGGATACCATCTAAATCAGCGTACTCAACCCACCAAATGCTATTCTGGATTAGATAGTTTGCCAGAAACGGATTTTCCTGATTCAGATCGGGCATAGTGGGAACAAACCAACCCTTTGACATCTTTTTTATATCATATTCTGATGCGTATGGGTCAGATAGAACGGAGGCTCTGAAATTTGATTGGGTGTACTCGGGCCAAACATTTATCCAATCCTTGGTTGGAAGGTCGTTCATCCACCAATGGCTACTACCGCAATGGTTGAAGATCATATCCATGATCACTTTCAGCCCTTTCTGGTGCGCCTTTTCGACCATCGATTTATAAAGCTCATTAGAACCGTGGCGAGGGTCAACTTTATAATAGTCGGTAATAGAATAACCATGGTAAGATGCTTCGGGTTGATTATTCTCAAGCACAGGGGTTAACCATAGGGTTGTAATCCCTAAATCATTAAAGTAATCGAGGTGGTTTATGATGCCCTGAATATCACCGCCATGTCGACCATACTGATTTTTTCGATTCAGCTTATCTTTATAGCCAGAAACAGTATCCGTCGAAGGATCACCATTAGCAAACCTATCGGGCATGATCAGGTAAACAACATCCTTTGAGCTAAAACCATTTCGCAACAACGATTTTTCTCTCCGTTGAAGTAGTGTATAAGTATACTTTAAAGTAGTTTTATTCCCTAAGGTAAATTTGATATCAAAACTTCCAGCCTGAGTCGTATTGTCAATGGTTAGGTCTAGAAAAAGATAGTTTTGATTGGATACACGGTTTACTTTAGTCAATGTTACCCCAGCATAATCAATATTCACCTCAGCATCACCAATGCTCTTTCCATAAATCATCAGCTGCAGGTTCTTATTCTCCATTCCAACCCACCAGCAACTTGGTTCAACTCGGATAATCAATTGTGCTTTAGTCATCTGAAACGAAAAAATAAGCACGAAAGAAGCAAAAACAGAATATTTAAGCATATATGAAACTCTAGATAAAGCATAACAATTATATCAAGAGTTCACGCAAATGGCACAAAATATACGCTAAGAACGCTAAGAAAATTTATGTATATCAACACTTTGCGGTCTCAGCGAATCTCTTAGCGTTCTTTGCGAGAACTAAATCTTTCAAAGTTTATAAACACTACCTAAATCCACCTATTCAATGCATTCAAATCGGCAAAAGCCTCTTTAAGACGTTCAACTACCGACTCCTCCCCTTTGCGAAGCCAAACGCGTGGATCGTAGTATTTCTTATT
>JAYTVX010000493.1:0-5557 GCA_043743775.1 Bacteroidales bacterium
TCGATTGTTTGATTAATTCCCACTCATTATGGAGAAGTTTTTTTCATGGAAAAAGGATTTCTTTAGCAGTACATTTCAATTTTACTCGAATGGTACACCGATAGGCTATCTTAAAATTGGAGTTTGGTCCAATAATGCCAAAGGAATTTTCAATGATAAAGAGTACGATTTTAATACTAAGGGTTTCATTAATCAGGAAACAATTATTGTTGACACACAATCAAGTATTGTGATTGCTACAATCACTTACAATAGGTGGAAATCGAAAGCTACAATTAAGCTTGCTGATGGTTTAGAGTGCACGTGGCAGTATTGTAATTTTTGGCACACCAAATGGACATTAAGTAAGAACCAAAATCCTATAAATTATCATGGTTCAAATTTAAAAGGAGAAATCGCAGCCTACATTCCTGATGAAGTTCTAATCTTAGCCGGACTTTTCATTTCAAACCATTATTGGCAATCGAGTGCAGCTGTTGCAGCTACTTAAGGGCATTACTAAAAACATAAAAATTTCGAATAACGACTTCATCCCTGCGAGCCGTAAGCTCATGAGCGAAGCGAATAAAGCAGGAATCTAATACTTTGCAAGTAATGGATTGGCTTCGCCGAACTCGTAAACTCGGTTTCCCGCCGCTTGCGGCAATAAGGAAATAGTTTTCATTTAGATGCCTAGACCGCTTGCGGCGAAGTAGCTCATTGATAAATATGGGTTATAGATAAAACTACATTTGTCCCTTTCTAAGTTAAGCATTGTAGTTGAAATTAATCAGTTTGATTTTTTTTTATACATTTGGCTTCTCTGTTATCTGATGTTCAATTTTATTAATGGGTATTACTTTTTTGATTAAGAATACGTTGTAACTATATTCTACTATACCACTATTTGATTCATTGTAAAATCGATAAAATCAAGTAAATATGAACTACTCCACACTAAATTATCATCAGGATTCGGGAATTGGGATTCTAACCATATCAAGACCCGAAGCGCTAAACGCACTGAATAGCCTATTTTTTAAAGAGTTCAACGATTTATTGCAAACGATCTCGACGGCAACCGATTTAAAGGTTTTAATTATTACTGGTGATGGAAAAGCATTTGTTGCTGGGGCAGATATTGCTGAAATGCAAAAAATGAAAGTGAAGGAGGGCTATAACTTCTCAAAGATTGGACAAGATGCCTTTAGCAAACTTGTAAATCTAGAAGTGCCAGTTATTGCAGCAGTTAACGGGTTTGCTTTGGGGGGTGGTTGTGAACTTGCGATGGCTTGTGATTTTAGAATTGCTAGCAATAAGGCAAAATTTGGTTTGCCCGAGGTGAGTTTAGGTCTAATCCCTGGATATGGCGGAACTCAGCGATTATCACGCTTGGTCGGGTTAGGGGATGCGCTTTTCCTCGTTCTTACGGGACAAATGATTGATGCTATTGAAGCACTACGCATTGGACTTGTTCAAAAAGTTGTTGAACCTGAAAACCTTCTACTTGAAGCGAAGAGTTTAGCTGCAAAAATAGCCGAACAGGGTCCGAATGCGATAAAAACGGCAAAGAAAGTAATCCGTAAGGGTTTTAGCATCGAAATTGATAGAGGATTCGAACTGGAGGCAGATTCCTTTTCCAAGATGTTCGAAAACAATGCTCCTGAGGGGATGAAGGCTTTTCTCGAAAAAAGGAAACCAAATTGGAACTAACAATAAATCAGAATCAAATAATAAATCCACTTATAATGAACTACGAAGAAAAACTTCAAAATGTATCGGTTCTTGGTGCAGCTGGCAAGATGGGATCTGGCATTCTTTTGCTTACTGCTATTGAAATGGCCGATCTACAGCTTAAACCTGAGAATAAAGCTAAAGGCTTTGTCCTTAATGCTATTGATGTTTCGCCGGTAGCTCTTACTGGTTTATATGGGTACTTGAAAACTCAGGTTAAAAAGATTGCTGAGAAAAAGGTTGTTCAACTTCGAAATGTTTACAAGGATAACCTAGATTTAATTGAAAATTCCGAGATTATTGATCAGTACGTAGATGATGTATTAAAGCTTGTACTATTTAGTACACGCTTAGAGTCAACCTATGAGTCGAACCTAATATTTGAAGCTATTATTGAAGACTCTGACGTTAAAGTAAAAATTATATCACAGATATTAGAGAACAACAAAAAAAATCCTTGGTTTTTAACCAATACTTCATCTGTACCAATCTCTGAGTTGGATATCAAGGCAGGGATTAAAGGGAACATTATAGGTTTTCACTTCTACAACCCCCCTGCAGTACAAAAACTTGTGGAGTTAATTTCGTCGAAGAGCACGAATAAAGATCTTATTGAGTTCTCAAAGATTTACGCGAAAAATTTAGGTAAAAAAATTGTTCCTTCTAATGATTTTGCAGGTTTTATAGGGAATGGACATTTCATGCGCGATTTACTTTTTGGCATTCATCAGGCTGAAGGGCTAACCAAGGAGATGTCATTTGCTGAATCAATTTATTCGGTTAATCGGGTAAGTCAGGATTTTCTAATTCGTCCTATGGGTATTTTCCAACTAATGGATTATGTTGGTGTGGATGTGTGTCAAAGGATTTTACAGGTTATGAGTTCCCGATTTAATGATAAAAGCCTGCATAGTGCGCTTATCGATATGTTAATGACTCAAGGTATAAAAGGGGGTCAGAACTCCGATGGATCTCAAAAACCAGGTATATTACTCTACGAAAAAGGGAAGCCTGTCGCAATTTATGACCCCAAGAAGAAGGATTACGATCATATTGAATCGTTCAAAACATCCGTAGATGCAAAACTTGGAAAACTTCCATCTTCTTTTAAACCATGGAAAGATATTATTGGGAATAAGAGCAAAGTGGAACTTCTCAAAACATACTTTGATGAGCTTAAATCATCCAATACAATGGGTGCGAAACTTGCAAAGGAGTACAATAATAGCTCAAAGAACATTGGTTCAAATCTAGTTAAGAATGGTATTGCCGATAATGATGATAATGTTAATACGGTAATGTTAACCGGATTTTTCCATGCATATGGACCAATTAATAGTTTTCTTGACTAACCCGTTAAATCAATAATTAGATTGCTATGAGAAGAAAAATATATATGACCGCAGGGTATAATACCATTTCATTAGGAACTGGAAGGAAAGAGTTTAATCCCAAAAAAACACGCCCAGGAATTGAGTATTACATCAAAGAGGCAGGAAAAGTAACAGTAAATAAAGTTGGTGGAGCAAAAAATGTTGATGAGGGTGTAATTGGCAATTTTATGGCTAGTCGTTTTGTTAAGCAGGGTCACCTTGGTGCATTTTTGCCAATCATAGATGATGGATTAAGGTATAAACCTTCGCTTAGAGTTGAAGGTGCATGTGCTTCAGGTGGTTTAGCTTTAGTCTGTGGTATCAAATCAGTGCTTTCAGAATCTGCCGATATTGTTTTAGCCATGGGGGTTGAGGTCCAAAATACTGTTAAGGCAATTTATGGTGCTGATATTCTTGCTGGAGCTGGTTGGTTCAACGAGCGAAAAGAGGGTCATGCATATTTTTTCCCAGGTCAGTTTAGCAACCGCGCAGGAGCTTATTTTGAGAAGTATGGTAGGGGAAAAACCCGTATGGCCTTAGCTGTATGGTTTAAAAATGCAATTGAGAATGCAAGACTTTGTCCAACAGCACAGGAATATGAGAATAAAGTTGAGGATCTTATCGGCCTTGCATTAACTGAACCTAATCCTAAGGGTTTTACTGACCACTTAAATGTATTCGATTGCTCAAAAGTATCAGATGGTGCTTCTGCAATTGCGATTTGTTCTGAAGAGGGCCTTGTTAAAGCAGGTATACCAAAATCAGAAGCAGTTGAGGTTGTTGGATGGGCCCAAATTGTTGATAATATCACGGAGAAGCCTAAAGACTTAACAAAATTATCAACTATTGAGGTTGCTGTTAAAAAAGCGCTTGAATCAGCTAAGATTACAATAAACGATTTAGCTACGATCGAACTTCATGATTGTTTTAGTATTGCTGGGGTTTTAAGCGTTGAAGCCCTAGGATTTGCTAAACCTGGTGAAGGGCCCGATTTTATTATTAACGGGAATACTGCTCGTAATGGCAAAATACCTATCAACACAACTGGTGGTCTTATCGGTTGGGGACATCCAACAGGAGGTACTGGAGTTCACCAAGCAGTTACTATTTGGGAACAGCTAACTGGTAAAGCAGGAGCTTCTCAGGTACAAATCCCTAAGGATAAACCTTACGGAATGACTATTAACATGGGTGGCGATGATAAAACAGTTGTTGCTATTGTTTACAAAAAGAATAGTTAGGATTTGCAGATATAAATATAGATGCCATTACTTGTTGCTAGATTCTAATTATAAACAACCTAGTACCTAGTAAGTGACTATTAACCTGAGTTTAAGAAATTTCTAAATATGTTCAATACATCTAAAAAAACGTAAAATGAATTTTGATTTCAGCGAAGAGCAATTGATGATTAAGAAAACTGCTCGCGATTATGCCCAGCGAGAGCTGTTTAAAGATGTTATTGAGCGTGATACGAATGCAATATATCCTACGGAGCATATCAAAAATATTGCTCATCTAGGTTTTTTTGGAATGCTCATCAGCCCGGAGTATGGAGGTGTAGGATTGGATAATATATCTTACACTTTAGCTTTAGAGGAGATTTCAAAAGTTGATTCGTCCATTGCCGTAATAATGTCGGTGCATAATTCTCTGGCAGCATATGGAGTTGAAACCTTTGGAAACAAGGATCAGAAAGAAAAATATCTTCCAGCAATGGCTAGTGGTGAAAAAATTGGAGCATTCTTACTTAGCGAACCCGAAGCAGGATCCGATGCGTCATTCCAGAAAACAACGGCTACGGATAATGGAGATCATTACATTCTGAATGGTATTAAAAATTGGATTACAAGTGCTAATACTGCAAGTGTTTATATTGTGATAGCTCAAACCTGGCCTGAAAAAGGCCATAAGGGTATAAATGCTTTTATCGTTGACCGAAATTCACTAGGCATAACTCTTGGCCCTCATGAGGATAAGATGGGTATGCGAAGCTCCGATACTCATTCGGTAATGTTTACCGATGTTATTGTCCCAAAAGAGAATCGGATAGGAGAGGATGGATTTGGGTTTAAGTTTGCGATGAAGCTTCTTGAGGGAGGTCGAATTGGAATCTCAGCCCAAGCATTAGGTATTGCAGGAGGAGCATACGAATTGGCGTTAAAATATGCCAGAGTCAGAAAAACATTTGGTGTTGAGATAATTAACCACCAAGCAATCGCCTTTAAGTTAGCCGATATGGCTGCTGAGATTGAATCTGCTCGATTATTAGTTCACAAAGCGGCTTGGTTAAAGGATAATCATCAACCCTATGGTACCGCAAGTGCAATAGCTAAGCTCGTAGCAACCGATGTGGCAATGAAGGTTACCACGGAGGCAGTTCAAATACATGGTGGTTATGGTTATGTAAAGGAGTACCATGTAGAACGTTTAATGCGCGAAGC
The DNA here is from genome assembly GCA_043743775.1 of Bacteroidales bacterium. Taxonomy (GTDB): domain Bacteria; phylum Bacteroidota; class Bacteroidia; order Bacteroidales; family Tenuifilaceae; genus UBA8529. The sequence continues at coordinate 5,531 of JAYTVX010000493.1, forward strand.
AAAGCTCACGCAAATTTACGAGGGTAC
>JAYTVX010000494.1:0-2024 GCA_043743775.1 Bacteroidales bacterium
GACAAAATTTGCAGAATACTCCTCTGTAATCGATGCTGCAGCGCTTAAACTTTGGGAATCCAACCCAAAATTAGCCAATGAATTCCTTACCGATTACTCGGTGAATATGGCTAATTATACAGTGCAGCGCTGGCAGGAACTCAGTAATTGGTTACTCGTTAAATACATCGATGGTAACATCAAAAAAGAGAAGGATAATCAGTTTATCCATAATCCTTGGGGCTACCCAGTTTCCCCGTCACAACCCGGCTACCCCGATTCATGGAAACAAAATGTAATCGAGAATACCGGTGATAGACTTCTTGTACCAGAAAAGAAAAAGTAAACTCAAAAACGAATATAAGCCATGAAAGCGCATCGACTAGGTGCGCTTTTCTTTTACTAGAGCTATTTTTTTAATCATTTTTAACATATAAGCAATCAGTACTATCCATTAACCAAGTAACTTCGTTCTTCATTCATGTTGATATGAAAGTACTTATTGTTGAAGATGAAAAAACTTTAGCCGAATCGATTTCAAACTACCTTAAACAGGAAGGTTATCTCTGTGAAATCGCGTTAAACTTCAATCAGGCTGAGATTAAAATATCGGGTAATGATTACGATTGTATCGTTCTTGATTTAGGTTTACCTGATGGAAATGGTCTTAACCTAATTAAGATTCTTAAATCAAATCAATCACACGATGGGATTCTAATCCTTTCAGCGAAGAATTCTATCGACGATAAGATTAAAGGGTTGGAAATTGGTGCTGATGATTATCTGACAAAACCTTTTCACCTATCGGAGCTCAACGCTAGGATAAAATCGATATTTCGAAGAAGAAACTTATCGGGTAACGTTGAAATTGTTTTCAATGAAATAAAGATAAACACTGAGGAGAAGCAGGTTTATGTAAATAGTAACACCCTAAATCTAACTCGGAAAGAGTATGAGTTGATCCTATTCTTTATAAGCAATAAAAATCGAGTATTAACAAAACAATCCATCGTAGAACATCTCTGGGGTGATAACGTAGTAATGGCCGATTCGTTTGAGTTTGTCTACACCCATATTAAAAATCTTCGCAAGAAAATGGTCGAAAACGGTGGTAGTGATTACATTAAAACGGTTTACGGATTAGGTTATAAATTTACAGACCAGTGAAACTACTTACAAAAACATCGCTATACCTCTTTTACTTTACCATAATTGCTTTTATTGTAAGTGGTTTCATCTTTTACTATAGCATTCGGTCTATCGTCTATAAACAGATTGACGCAAGTCTAGTTACGGAGAAGAACATCATCCAAGAGCAAATTGAACATACCGATACAATTCCCGATTTCAATGCAGTTTTTGGTCATCTTATTGAAGTTAAGGTTTATGAGTATACCCTTAAGAAAAGACAGACAATAAAGGATACGCTAATTAATACTGATGCAGATGAAGATGACATTCCGTATAGGAAGCTATACTTTTCGAACTCAACGAAACATCATAAAGGTTATACTATTAGCATATCCCAACCATTAAGCGAAAAGAAAGAACTTTTAAAGAATACTAGTACTCTTTTATTTATCCTTTTTGTTTTCTTAATTCTAATATTTCTTATCGTAAACTATTGGATATCCAGGAGGTTATGGATTCCATTCTATAATTCCCTAGAAATAATTGGTAAGTTTGATATAAACTCTGATGTACCACCTATGTTTTCAAAAACTGAAATTCGGGAGTTTAATAAGCTAAATCATGTTCTTGAAAACATGTCGGTAAAGATAAGGAATGATTACATCAACCTTAAAGAGTTCAACGAGAACGCCTCACACGAAATTCAAACCCCGTTATCGATTATTCGATCAAAACTTGAATTACTGTTGCAGTTCGAAAATCTCAATACTGAACAGCTTAGCCTACTTGAATCGGTTAACGAGGCAATATCTCGTCTATCTAAGTTAAATCAAGGATTGCTCGTGATATCAAAGATAGATAATCAGCAATTTGCTGCCATAGAAGAGTTAGATATTAAAAACATCTTTCAGAAA
>JAYTVX010000495.1:0-4203 GCA_043743775.1 Bacteroidales bacterium
GATTTTTATTGTGCCTTTTTGTAATATGCTCACGCATATCACAAAAATACTCTTTTTACCCCGTAGCAGAGCTACGAGGAATTCTTTTGATTAAAAAATCAAAAGCCTCGATTTAAATCGAGGCTTTCTATGTTTTTATTGATACTTCAATTATTATTTTATCAAATCAACGCTTCTTTTCACAAATCGGCTTAGGTCTTCACCCTTCAGCATGTTGTTGGCCAGTAACGCCAGATCAATCAGCTGTTTCACTAATTTATTGTCCTTACCAAATTCCTTTAAAAGAGTCTTCTTCTCATCATTCAGCTTTTCAAGAAGTTTCTCATTCTCTTCAATAGCATCCTTTTCGGCTTGAGGAATCTCTTCATCCTTCTTATCCTTTGTTTTCTTCTTTACCTCTTCCGATTCAGTCTCTATTGGTTTGATTTGAGTATTCAACACCTCAAGCTTAACCCCTAAATCTTTACCCTTTGATTTAATCACCTCTTTAATCAGTGGGTGAGAAGCATTAACAACAAGGTTTAAACTATCGGGCATATTACCGTAAAAACCTGCTGCGGGGTTCATTGCTGCCATATCCTTCATCCTGCGCATAAACTCCGAACGTGTTATAATTACTGGTGATGCAGTTTCTCCAAGATCTTCAAACGATACCCAGTAGTGGGAATTTTCGGGGAGCGCTCCCTCAAAAACTGAGCGTAACTCGTTCTGTTCATCAACAGGAAGGTCTACCTCCTTATGGTCCTCTTTAACAATTAACTTTTCAACCACATCGGAGTCAACTCTAACAAAGCGTGAATCTTTAAGCTTCGACTCAAGGCTATTAATCAGGTGTGGATCAAGCTGACCATCCATGATCAACACATCATAACCCTTATTCTGAGCGGCCTCAATATAGCTGAATTGTTCTTCCTTATTATTGGTGTAGAGGTATATAAGCGTTTTATTCTTATCGGTTTGATTTTCCTTTATCAGCTTTTCGTACTCCTCAAAGGTGAAGTATTTTCCATCCACCGTTTTAAAGAGTGAGAACTTTTCTGCTCTTTCGTAAAACTTCTCATCGGTTATCATACCGTAAGTTATAAAGAGCTTGATATCGTCCCACTTCTTCTCGAATTGTGGTCTATCGGTTTTATATATATCCTGAAGCCTATCGCCTACCTTTTTGGTAATGTGGCTCGATATCTTCTTAACATTTGAATCGCTCTGAAGATAGCTACGTGATACGTTTAATGGAATATCAGGTGAATCGATTACACCATGGAGCAAGGTTAAGAACTCAGGTACAATTCCCTCAACCGAATCGGTAACATATACCTGGTTACAGTATAGCTGAATCTTATTCTTCTGAATATCAAAATTGGATTTGATTCGAGGAAAGTATAAAACACCTGTTAGGTTGAATGGGTAATCGACATTTAAGTGGATATTAAAAAGAGGTTCCTCTCCTGCAGGGTAAAGATCATGATAGAATTTCTGATAATCCTCTTCCTTTAAATCAACAGGTTTACGGGTCCAAAGGGGATTTATATCATTAACAACCTTAGGATGTTGAGTATCTAACTCCTTGCCATCTTTCCACTCCTTCTCCGTTCCAAATGTAATAGGTATTGGTAAAAAACGGCAGTACTTCTTAAGCAAACCCTCCACTTTGAAATCATCGATAAACTCCTTTGAATCTTCGCTGATATAGAGAATAATTTCAGTTCCCCGATCGGTGCGATCAATCTCCTCAAGATCATAATCGGGTGTACCATCACACTCCCAACGAACTGCTTTTGCTTCTTCTTTGTAAGATCTGGAGAAGATCTCAACCTTATCGCTTACCATAAACGACGAGTAGAATCCTAAACCAAAATGGCCAATAATTGCATTGGTTTGATTCTTGTACTTCTCTAAAAACTCCTCGGCGCCTGAAAAAGCAATTTGGTTGATATACTTTTCAATCTCCTCAGCAGTCATCCCAACTCCTTTATCGGAGATAGTTATTGTTCCTGCCTTTTTATCAACGCTTACATTGATGGCTAAATCTCCAAGTTCTCCTTTAAATTCACCAACAGAAGCAAGCGTTTTTAACTTTTGAGTTGCATCTACAGCATTGGAGATAAGTTCACGAAGAAAAATCTCATGATCGGAATAAAGAAATTTTTTAATTATCGGGAATATGTTCTCAGTTGTAACACCAATTTTTCCTTTTTGCATTTTAATTCAATTTTATGGTTAGACAAAATAATTTCTGGTGCAGCAATTTCAAATGAAGTGCCACACTTTCAAGTCTGACAAATAGTCATTGGATTGCCAAAGTTGACAATTGATTTATGTCGATTCGCTTTCGGGAATTTTCTTTTTGCAAAAGTATAAACATCAAGCAGATTGACAAATACCAATATAATTGTTAGAAAGCGTTTGAATCTTCTAGAACGAACATTGGTATTAGAAGTTGTAGTAGATTATTCTATAGATAATCCAAATAATACTGACAAGAAGTATGTATCCGATAATTATTTTTAGTGAGATGTTAAAGTATCGTCGTTTTTGAGCCAATCGTTTTTGGCTAATAATGCCCATGATTATGTTATTGATTCGTAGATGGACATTTTCGTTCTTGGGTATAAAAGTGTAGGCTCCGCTTTTCATAACGTACGAGCCAAATGAACCTTCATCTTCACCAGTAAGCATTACCACTTCAATATCTTTATTTAAGTTCTTGGTTGCCTCAAGAATTTCCACACCATTCATTGAAGTATTATTCCCCTCATCGAAGTATTTATAGCCCAAAAAAACGATGTGAATATCTTTATGATTAAACTTTATCTTTGAAAGATATACAAGAAATTTTTCTCCCGAGGTGAAATTTTGGATATGATATCTCTCAGGATTTTCAATGCTGTTATTAATTGCACTAGTGAACTCGATGTTATGATCAACTAGAAAAATATTGGTATCAATCTTTGTTTTAAGCATATTATATATTATCAGAAAACATTAAAGCAAGATACATCTATTATGTGATTTTTGGTAACAAAAAAACCGATGATATTATCTCAACCATCGGTATTAAAGTTATCGAATAACTTTAAGAATAATATTTAGGATTGCTAGTAACTGGTTACTAGTGTAAAGTCCATTATAATTTGTAGCATCCCCACTTGACCCCTAACCCCTAAAGGGGCAATCCTGCGCGCAGAATTCCCCTTTAGGGGATTAGAGGGGTGAGGGTTGGTTATACGAAATTTTTATATTGACATGACACTAGTAATATTCAATTATTCCATTAATTGCTCCTAGTTAAACGTAGGCAAGAACGAGTAGTTTTCAGAATACTCCATCATCTGTTTAGCAAAATCATCAGGATACTCAACTTTTACATCAACAATTAAATCGCCCTTCAAAACAGGTACAAGAAGAGGGTTAACGAATCCACCATAGGGTGCGAGATTTAACTTTGCAAATCTATCCAAAACTTCACGATGAAGAATAAGATCTACAACGACGCCATAATTTTCAACCAAATTTTTACCTGCTTCATAGTCGCCTGTCGATTTGATTCGCTGAATTTCACGAAGCAACTCGCCGAATATAACTCTTAGCTTATCGAAATCATTAATTACAAAGTACGTTTTACCATTGACCAACTTCTTCTCGATTACATTCTCTGCATTACCTTTCTCAAAGCACCATTTTGCAATCAACTGACGGTTACGCATGTGGGCTTGCTCAATATTTTTGCCAAACTCAACTCGAGTAAGCTGGGTCATTAAACCGTTACGAATATAACTGCAATACTCCGCCTTAGCAACGTCAAGGTTTGGCATGATACCTAATTCCACCATTTTGGGATTCAACATATAGTAAAGAGCAAAGAGATCAGCACGAGCCTCTTCAAGAGCAGAACCATAATTCTTCAGTTCATCACCCTTAACACCCTTTGCTAATTGACCCGAACCATGCCCTAAGCATTCGTGTAAGTCGGTATGCAGATTACCTGCTAGATGTCCATACTTATAGCTTAGTTCGATCTCCTCGGGTGAAGCAGCAAACTCTTCGATAAAACCATTTCCAATTGCTGCTTGATCGTAAGCATAGGTAATATTATCCATTGTGACCGACTTTGAGCCATGCGCCTTGCGAATCCAATCGGCATTGGGAAGGTTTATTCCTATTGGTGTAGAAGGATAACAATCGCCACCAAGAGCGGCAACC
>JAYTVX010000496.1:0-2401 GCA_043743775.1 Bacteroidales bacterium
TTTTGAACATATGATGTTCCAACAGTCAGAAAATGTTCCAGAAGATCAGTTTTTTAATATTATTCAGAACGCTGGTGGTGAATTGAATGGTGGAACAGGAAACGATGGAACTACCTATTATGAAATTGTTCCTAAAAATGCCCTAGAAACAATTCTATGGATGGAATCAGATCGTATGGGGTACATGATTAATACTGTAACTAAAAAGGCTTTTGTTAATCAGCAGAATGTTGTTCAGAATGAGAAACGTCAAAGAGTCGACAACCAACCTTATGGACACACAAATTGGGTAATTGGAAAAGCGTTATACCCCGAAGGACATCCATATAATTGGCAGGTTATTGGCGAAATGCAGGATCTATTCAATGCCACGATTGAGGATGTTAAGGAATTTCATAATAAATTCTATATCCCTAATAATGCAACAATCGTTCTTGCTGGTGATTTTGATGTTATTGAAGCCAAAAAATTAGTTGAAAAATATTTTGGTGAGATTCCTAAAGGAAACGATGTTTCTAGTCCAAGCCCAATTCCAGTAGCATTAACTGAAACTAATAAGTTATTCTTTGAAGATAACTTTGCTAAAGCCCCTCAGCTAACTATGGTTTGGCCAACAGTTTCACAGTATACTAAGGATTCCTATCCATTACAGTACCTTGCACAGCTGCTTTCAGAAGGGAAAAAGGCTCCAATGTATAAGGTAATTGTTAAGGAGAAACAGTTTGCTTCTTCAACACCAACATATAATAGTAGTCAAGAGATTGCTGGTGAATTTCAGGTTAGCATAACCGCATTTCCAGGGATTAAGCTTGGTGATGTTGAAAAGGCCGTTTTTGAGTCATTTGAGAAGTTTGAAAAAGATGGTATCACGGATAGCGATGTTGATCGAGTTCAAGCTAGTCTTGAGACAAATTACTACAATAGTATTGCTAGTGTACTTGGTAAATCTTTCCAGTTAGCCAGTTATAACGAGTATACAGGTGATCCTTCATTCTATAAAAAGGATATTGAGAACCTTAAATCTGTTACAAAAGAAGATATTATTCGGGTTTATAATACTTACATTAAGGGTAAGAATTATGTAGAAACCAGCTTTGTACCTAAAGGACAACCAGAGCTTGCTGTTGAAAATTCGGTTAAGGCAAATGTAGCTGAGGAGGATATTACAAAAGCCGTTGAAGTTAAAGTGGCAGATTTACCTGAAGAGCAAGTTGTAAAAACTAAAACATTATTTGATCGTTCTGTCAGACCAAGTTTTGGTGAAGATCCAAAGCTAAACATTCCTATGGTTTGGGACAGTAAACTTTCAGATGGACTAAAGGTTTATGGAATTGAACAAACTGAACTTCCATTGATCCAGTTTGATATTGTTCTTAAGGGTGGTCATTACCTCGATAAAATTGAAAAATCGGGAGTGGCAAACCTAGTTGCAAAGGTGATTAATCAGGGAACTAAAAATAAAACACCTGAACAGCTCGAAGAGGTAATTGAAATGCTTGGTGCAACTGTTAGTGTTTATGCCGACAATAATAACATTTCAATAAATGTGAATACCCTATCAAGAAATTTCGAGAAGACTTTAGCCATTGTTCAAGAAATTATCCTTGAGCCACGTTGGGATTCAACTGAATTTAACTTGGCGAAAATGAATGTTATTAATAGGATTAAGAGAAATAGCGCCAATCCCAATTATCTGGCTTATATCGAATTTCAAAAATTAGTTTACGGGGATAAGAATATTCTTTCAGTTTTTACATCAGGAACAGTAGCGTCAGTTTCTTCAATTACTCTAGATGATTTAAAAGAGTATTATAACAACTATTTTTCACCCTCAATTGCTAATTTCCATATAGTTGGTAACATCAAGCAAGAACAGGTAATGAAAGCTTTAGTTGATCTTGATAGTAAATGGACTTCAAAAGAGGTAAAATTTCCTGAATATCAATTACCTGCTCAACTCGATAAGTCAAAAATCTATCTTGTAGACGTTCAAGATGCAAAGCAATCAGTTATTAACATTGGAAACCTTTCTTTGACTGCAACAGATCCAGATTACTATCCTGTTCAGGTTATGAACTATAAATTGGGTGGTTCATTCAGCGGAAAGGTTAATCTTGTTCTTCGCGAGGAAAAGGGATTTACCTACGGTGCAAGCACTTATTTTACTGGGAATGAATTTGCAGGAACTTTTACTGCAAATTCTAATGTAAGATCCTCTGCAACCGCTGAATCTGTTAAGATATTTAACGATATAATGACCAACTATCGTAATGGTATAACCGATGAAGAGCTGCAATTCACTAAGAATGCACTAATAAAATCAAATGCCCTTCGTTTTGAAACGTTAGGTTCTTTAATTGATATGTTAAAAGATATTAGTACATACAATAAACCTAAGGAC
>JAYTVX010000497.1:0-3175 GCA_043743775.1 Bacteroidales bacterium
TTCCTTACCGGCTTACTAAAAAATCTTCCTACAGTTATTCTCGCAGCGATTGTGCTTGTTGCCATTAAGGGATTGGTTGATATCAAAGAGATGAAACGACTATTAAAGGTTAATCGATTTGATTTTGTCATTGCAATGACCGCTTTGTTTGCCGTGATCGTATTTGGAATATTAAAAGGGGTGCTTATTGCAGCAATGTTTTCATTGATTCTAATTATTCGGAAAGTTTCCAGCCCTCACGTAGCTTTTCTTGGCCGTATACCTGGTACGAATCGGTATACCGATATAAAGCGTCATCCCGATAATGAATTGGTACCTGGTGTGCTTTTATTCAGAGTAGAATCGGAATTGGTTTATTTCAATGTGGCTTATGTTTACAATACTGTATGGGCTAAAATATTGGCTTCAGGCGAATCGTTAAAAACTGTAATTTTCGATTTAAGCACATCGGCCACTATCGATTCCAGCGGTGCTCGATTGATTAAAAGACTATATGGTAATCTTCAAGCTAGAGGAATTGAATTAAAGGTAGCCGAAGCTCATTCAGAGGTTCGTGATATTTTAAGACATGAGGATATTGAGCACCTACTCGGCCATGTGAGTAGGCGTGACACTCTCCACGACATCGTTGCAATTTCAATCGGCGAAAGTGAACCTGATATCTTAAAATCACCCGAGAAACAAAAAAGGCTTTTCTTACCCAAAATTATTTCGAAAATTATATTGGGGAATAACTATTTTACCCAAACACATCCACGCGAGTATTTCGAGAGTTTTAGCTATAAACAAAAGCCTTATATCACTTTAGTTACCTGTTCCGATTCGCGTGTACCATTGAATTCTCTGATGCCTGATACGTCAAACAATGTTTTTACAATAAAGAATATTGGCAACCAGATTTTATCGACCGAGGGTTCTGTTGATTATGGTGTTTTAAATCTTAAAACACCCTTACTGTTCTTTCTTGGGCATTCCGATTGTGGTGCCATTAAATCTTACTTAGAGGGATTCGACAAAGAAACATATGGTATTAAGCATGAACTCGATTTTTTACAACCCATTATTTCGGAGCATAAAACCATTGTAGATTTTGAGAAACTTCATAGTCATGTTATTGAAAAAAATCTTGATTATCAGGTAAACATTGCCTTCAAAAAATATAAAGAGCTGGTGCTGGCCGGGAAACTTACCATTATGGCCGGGTTCTATGATTTCAGGGATGAATTTGGCAAAGGAATGGGTAATATAATTATTGTTAATGTTAACAAAATTAAAGTTGTTGAAGAGTTGCGAAACCTGTCAATTTTCTCCTATCTGTCAATGGAGCAAAAGGGTATACATATTGGAAGGCTTCCGGAATAATCCTATAATATTTAGTCTGCTGCTTTTGTGTATAGCAAATAGACCTAAATGGTCGTATTCACGGCTACTTGCTGTGAGGTAATATATTGGTTTATTAGCATATGGTATACTGACCCTATTTGGAACTATGTAATAGATTAAACTCTAATTTTAGAACATTTGGCTTAATTATTGGTTTAGTTTGGAATAAATAATCAACTAATAAGTACTATTTAATCTAACTTTGCACAAATAATTAACCAATGCATAAATCTATGAAAAAAATATTTTTTTTCCTCTTAGCATTATCCCTATTTCTTACAGGATATACTCAAAAAGCAATTACAATAAAGATTCTTGAAACCAGCGATGTTCATGGATCGATCCTTCCATTCGACTACATTAATAACAAACCTGCTGAGGCAAGCCTTGCTCAGGTTTTTACTTACGTTAAACAGGAGCGAGCAAATACAAATCAGCATGTATTGCTATTCGATAATGGTGATATTCTACAAGGTCAACCAACGGTGTACTACTCAAATTTCATCGATTCGCTAAATCAAAATATCGTTTCGCAGGTATTCAATTTTATGGGATATAATACGGCTAGCGTTGGCAATCATGATATTGAAACCGGACCAAAGGTTTACAATAAAGTAAGAAAGGAATTTGATTTTCCATGGCTGGCAGCCAATGCGGTGAATGAGTCCGATGGAAAACCATACTTTGTGCCTTACACAACTTTTCAGAAAGAGGGTGTGAAAATTGTAGTTCTTGGTCTTATAACCCCAGGAATTCCTCATTGGCTTCCAAAAAATCTATGGCCAAAAATGCGTTTTGAAAGTATGATAAATTCGGCTAAGTTTTGGGTTGATAAAATAAAACAGCAGGAGAAACCAGATATCATCATTGGTCTATTTCACTCTGGACATGATGCGAAGTATGGTGGTCAAAATCCTGATGATACTTTAAATGAGAATTCTTCTCAGCTTATTGCCCAGCAGGTTCCTGGTTTTGACGTGATTTTAATCGGGCACGATCATGATCAGTTCAACAAAAAGGTTGTGAATATCAAAGGGGATTCGGTTTTAATACTTGATCCATTAGCTGGGGCACGCTTTATTTCCGAGGCTACTATTAAGGTAAACCTCGACCAACAAGGAAAAATAACGAGTAAAAGTATATCTGGTAAACTGATTGATACCAAATTATATGCTCCTGACTCAGCATTTATGGTAAAGTTCAATGACTACTCGAAGAGTGTTGAGACCTTTGTTAATCGTAAAATAGCTGATTTTACGGAATCAACATCGACCAAGGATTCATACTTTGGCCCATCATCATTTATAGATTTTATTCATACCGCTCAGCTGAGTATTAGTAAAGCCGACATCTCTTTTACTGCACCATTATCGTTCAGCACTTACATTGGCAAAGGCCCAGTTTATGTTCGCGATATGTTTAAGCTCTATAAGTTCGAAAACTTCCTTTACGTAATGAATTTAACTGGTGCTGAGATCGACAGCTACTTAGAGTATTCCTATAGCCATTGGTACAATACAATGAAAGGGAGTGAAGATCATCTTATAAAATTTAAGTTAAATGGTGACCAAACTCTTGAACTAAAAAAGGATGGAAAGGTTCAGCTCGAAAGCAATTACTACAATTTTGATTCTGCTGCCGGTATTAACTACACCGTTGATGTTTCGAAACCAGACGGTGATAAAGTGATCATTCATTCAATGGCTGATGGAACCCCTTTTGATTTGAATAAAACTTATAGGATAGCAACCAGTTCATATAGAGGTAACGGTGGCGGCGGTCATCTTTCAAA
>JAYTVX010000498.1:0-4287 GCA_043743775.1 Bacteroidales bacterium
GCTAAAATCATTAAGATTTAGCAAGCCTACTTTAGATCCATTTTTTAAATTTATCAATTTCATGATAGATTAACATTCATTTGAATAACCTTAAAAAAACCTTCAAAGTAAATTTGATTTCGATTGTTTTTTCATAAATTTATTCGAGTTATTACAATTATTTTCAAGCCTATAGCTTCTGTAAAATCGATTATTAACCTAATCCATTAAGATATGTCGAAACATGATAAGGATAAAAAGCATCATAAGCATGATGATGAAAAGGAAAAAGGTGTTCATTATGAACAGGTTCAGGATAAAAAGGAAAAACTCGACAAGAAGTACTACGAAAAAGAGATTAAAAAACTTGATATCGAGCTAATTAAATTACAGGAATGGATTAAGTTTAAAAAGCTAAAGGTTGTCCTAATCTTCGAGGGACGAGATGCCGCTGGTAAAGGTGGTGTAATTAAAACCATTACAGAATGTGTAAATCCTCGATCATGTAGAGTAGTTGCTTTAGGTGTTCCTACCGATAAGGAAAAATCACAATGGTATTTTCAGCGCTACGTGCCACATCTACCTGCAGCAGGTGAAATGGTTCTATTCGATAGAAGCTGGTATAATCGTTCAGGGGTTGAAAAGGTAATGGGTTACTGTACGGATGAGGAATACATAGAATTTTTACGCTCATGCCCCGAATTTGAGAGAATGCTTGTTCGGTCGAACATTATTCTCATTAAGTACTGGTTCTCGGTTAGCGACCATGAACAGGAGAAACGTTTCCACGATAGAATTGATGATCCAACTAAACGCTGGAAATTAAGTCCAATGGATGTTGAATCGCGCAATAAATGGGTAGAGTATTCTAAAGCTAAGGATGAGATGTTTGCCCATTGCGATATCAAGCAAGCTCCTTGGTGGGTTGTTCATGCCGATGATAAGAAACGAGCAAGGCTAAATTGCATTAGCCATTTATTAAATCAAATACCATACGAAGATTTAACGCCTAAACCCATAAAACTTCCGCCTCGCAAGGAGGATAATTCATACGTTAGACCACCAATAACCGATCAGAATTTTGTGCCAGAAGTGTATTAGAAACTAAAAAGTCCAGAATTAAAATTCTGGACTTTTTTAATAACTGCACTACAATATTTATCGGTAATTCTTCCTGATATTTTCATTTGTTCTGAAGAATGAGATTATTTCTTTGAGTTGCTCTGCCTGAGCTGCAAGATTTTCAGAATTTCCAGACATTTCTTCTGCAGCTGAGGCATTTTGTTGCGTTACATTATTCAGCTGTTGTATAGCGTTATTCACTTGGTCTGCTCCATTATTCTGTTCAATACTAGAAGCAGCAATCTCCTGTACCAGCTTTGCTGTTTTTTCGATATCGGGAATAATCTTAAACATTAGCTGTCCAGCATCTTCGGTTACCTTTACGCTATGGTTGGCAAGTTTAACTATCTCATCGGCAGCAATTTTACTTCGTTCAGCTAGTTTTCGTACTTCGGCAGCTACAACGGCGAATCCTCTCCCATGCTCCCCTGCACGTGCGGCTTCAACAGCAGCATTTAACGCAAGAATATTTGTTTGAAAAGCGATATCATTAATAATGCTGATTTTACCTGCAATAGCATGCACAGAATCAAGACTCTCTTTAGATGAAATGCTAACCTGATTGATTTCTTTGGAAACTTGAAGCGCAATTAATTCAGTTTGCTGAGCGTTTGATGTATTACTATCAATATTTGCAGCCATTTGCTCCATGGTTGATGAAACCTCCTCAACATTGGAAGCTTGCTCGTTGGCTGATTCGGAAAGTTGCTCAGATGTAGAACTTAACTCGCTACTAGCACTTGCTACATTATCTGCACCTCTTTTTACTTCACCAACCACTCCATTTATATTATCGATCATCTGTTTAATTGAACTGCTAAGAACCCCAAGTTCGTACTGTGCATTTGTATCTTCAATCTGAATGTTTAGATTCCCTTCTGAAACCTGCTTTACATTCTCAATCATTCTTGAAAGCGGTTTTTTAAGAATGCTATTAAGATATAAGTAAACAATAGTGCCAAAAACAAAGCCTATTGGCGCAGACCAAATAATATTCTTAATCCCAAGTGTTCCAACCACATAGAATATAAAACACATTAAAATCGTAAAACTCACAGTCCATATACCTACAGTTAGCATGATGGACTTACCAAAAATTAGCTTCAAAATAAAATAAGCCGGTACGATACTCCCTACCGTTACCAGAGACATAATGGCATACTGATTCATAGACTCATAAGTTAATGAATTGATGAATTATTATTCTACAAGTTAGTATATTCAGGTTTATTTCAAAGAAAAAAGTTAAACAATTGTTTAAATACTCTTTCTATAAACTTTAATTACAGTGGTAGCATACTTTAGAACATTAATTTTTATAAATATTAATTTAATAAGTTGATTAAACTTCTTTTCAAAATTCATTATATTTATGCATTAAGTAAACTATTATTCATCAACATGAAAAAAATATAGCACTCATAATTAGTTAATATTATTCGCATATTTCTATATATTCCTTTAAAGAAACATTCATTGTAAAAGATAAGAACTACAAACAAAAGCTGTTTAAATTAGCCAATAACAGAATTACTGTATAACAAACTTTCTAGCTTAATACTTTTGTAATCTTAACTAATTTGGTAAATGTTTGAACTATTCAAATCGCCCATCTTCCCAAATAATGAAAGTACTCGGAAAGCAAGGATTTTTTTTCTCCTTATATTAAGCGCAACGAGTATAATATCCTTTTATTCAATAACTCTTTGCTTTGTATTACCTAATAATATTCTACGTTGGCTTTTTCTATTCATCGTCTTTAATTCTGTAAGTTTGATATTATTAGCGTTAAACAGGAAAGGGTATTTCAATATTTCCGGCATACTATTTATTATCCTCTTTTATGTTATTCTCTTTGGATTTGCATGGACAGCAGGTGGAATAAAGGCACCTGCAGTTAAGTTTTTTCCTATTATAATAATGTTTGCAGGCTTAATCCGTGGTTGGCGATACGGGATACTTACTGGATTAATAGTTGCATTAGGTGGATTAGGATTAGTTGTAGCAGAATATCAGAATTTTCTATCGGAGAACGTTGTAGTACCTAGTTCTATAAGTTTATTTGTTGGCTCTCTATTAGTAATAAGTTTGACAGTTATCCTGCAATACTTATCGGTTGCAAGCCTCGACAAGGCACTTCAGGAATCTCAAAAAGAATTAAGCCTTCGTAAAAAAGCAGAACATCTTTCTGAAATAAGCGAAAAACGGTATAGAAGTATCTTTGAGAATGCCAATGATGCAATATTTATAATGAAGGATGATAAGATCATCGAATGCAACCCAAGAACTTTAGAAACATTTGGATGTACCAAAGAACAAATCCTCAATCAAACACCCTACTATTTTTCTCCTGAGGTGCAACCAGATGGCATAAATTCAAAAGAAAAAACGTTCCAACTAGTATCACTTGTTCTAAAAGGAACGCCTAAACAATTTGAGTGGCAACATTGTCGACTAGACAAAAGTATTTTTGAGGCAGAAGTCTCTCTCAACCGGTTAGAAATTAATAATGAGTTATTCCTACTAGCAATTATTAGAGATATTACCCAAAGGAAAAAGGTTGAAAGAGAAAATCTAATGCTTACTCAAGCAGTTAGGAGTATTAGTGAATGCGTAAGTATTACAAGTACGGAAGATAGAATACTATTTGTAAATAAATCATTCCTAAATACATATCAATATGAGGAACAGGAATTAATAGATAAATCGATAAGCATTGTTCAATCACAAAACAATTCACCCCAAATTATTAAAGATATACTTCCATCAACTTTAATTGGGGGGTGGCAAGGAGAACTTATAAATAGGAGAAAGGATGGCAGTGAGTTCCCTGTATTCCTTTCCACTTCTGTAATTCGTGATGAAGGAGGAACGCCTCTAGCTCTTATTGGTGTTTCAATAGATATCACGGAACGATTAAAAGCTGAAAATGCTTTACGCGAAAGTGAAGCATTAATGGCTGGGCTGCTTAACGGCATTACTCAACCAACATTTATGATAGATGCAATTGGTACGCTACTCTATTTAAATGAAGCTTTTGGAAAGTTGCTGAATAAACCCATTAATGAACTACTTGGAAAAAATACTTTTGAACTACTTCCGTCTAATTTAGCTGAAGAACGAAGAAAAATTATTGAAAAAGTATTTAATGATAGCACTCCCCATAACTTTGATGATTCAAGAGGT
>JAYTVX010000499.1:0-2464 GCA_043743775.1 Bacteroidales bacterium
CCAAAACCTACTGCAGCAAGAATTGGGGTAATAATAATCCACTGAACAACACCGATAATCAAACCATCGATGATAATAGCAAGGAATCTCCACCAGAAACCTGCATACTTTTTTTCTAATTGTTCCATAAATTTAGTTTTAGGGTTAATCGAAAAATCACCAAGCAATATAATAAAAAAAATATTGCTGAGCTATATGGATTTAAAGATTGTATTTTGAAAAATAGACAAATAGATAACAGACGTCAGATTTTAGAAATCAGACAACTGAATAAAAATTAATTATTAGTAGTTTGATGATTCGAGCAGCAATTTTGCAAATAACTTAACTACCTCTACATTAACGGAGTTTCCAAGTTGCTTGTAAGCAATTCTATCGGTGGCGTGGAGCTTGTAGCTGTCGGGGATACTCTGCAAACGAGCACATTCGCGGGGTGTAAGTTTTCTTTTTCGAGGTCCAATGATTGATGTTTGTGTGATAGCAACCAATGCAGGGTAGTGGGTGGGCCTTTTCACCCTTAAGCCTGAGGGGCGAAAGTGCATGATTGTATTCCACAGATTCGGATCAGTAGTTTTCCCTGCTTGCCACTCGAATTTAGCCTTGGCGCCACTAAAATCGGGATTCAGGGAGGCCTTTTTTAACCATGAATCGATGGGCTTTTTATAATCGGTATAGAGTTTACTATTTTTATAGATAAAATCCTGCTTCCATTTAGGGTAGGCTTGGATATTATCAACTCCATTTATTTCCCTTAACCATTCGCTCCAAATGGGGAATCCCGGAAGATTGTCTTTAACGATCAACGTGAACTCATTCCAGAGATCGATAATTGATTTATCGCGTTTATTCAACTTAAAATTATTGATGTTCTCAATCTCATTGTCGGTTTGGAGAATCGAGAAGGCGTCGCTATCAGGTTTGCTCTTCATGTTGAATGTGAACGGTGGAAGATCTCCTAAATCTTTGCGTTTACAGAGAATGAATACCCGTTCGCGGTGCTGTGGAATTCCTAAATAGTGAGGGCTAAAAATAATTGGCTCATCCGATACGTTATAGCCAATCTCCCGAAGATTATAGCGAATCACCTTCCATGTATTGCCACCATCGTGCCCTGCAAGATTTCTAACATTCTCAAGGATCATGTACTTGGGCATATGATGCTTTGCAATCCGGATAATTTCATAGAAAAGCGTGCCTCTTGGGTCGTTAACACCCTTACGATAACCCGCTTTTGAGAATGCTTGGCAGGGAAAGCCTGCGCATAAGAGATCGTGTTTTGGGATCTCCTTTTCATTTACCTTAGTTATATCACCTGCGGGTTCAAGTCCAAAATTATCCTTGTAAACCATCCGGCAATTTGGGTCGATATCGGATGCGAATACACACTTTCCCCCAAGTTTTTCAAGAGCAAGGTGGAATCCACCAACACCACAGAACAAATCGATAAATTTTAAAGACTTCATACCGCCAAATATAGATAATGCTTATTGCAAAAGCTAATAATTTAGGTTGAAATTAAACTTTATGAGGTCAGCAATATCTTATTGAATATATAAAATACAATATAAAAAACAGAGGCTATTAGCTAGATTATTAATTCAATAAAGCGCATTAAAGATTCTTTATGAAAAAAACTTTTATATTATTAACCGCGCTACTATTCGTAGGCGAGAACCTATATTCTCAAAGTTCAAATAAAGAGTATACTGCTGTTCGAACGCTTACACCTCCAAAGATTGATGGAGTATTGAATGAACTGATTTGGCTGGATTCTCCGCAAGCCAGTGACTTTTTACAGAATATTCCCGATGAAGGTAAACCGGTTTCGCAAAAAACCGAGGTCAAAATAGTTTATGATGATTATGCCATCTATGTTGGAGCGATGCTTTACGACAGCGATCCTGATAGTATTCTTCAGGAATTAGGGGTGAGGGACGCAATAATTAATGCTGATCTTTTTAGGGTTTGTTTTGATACCTACAACAATCAACAGGATGCTTACATTTTCGGAGTTTACGCATCGGGAGTTCAGATTGATAGTAAAGCGCTGGATCTAACCTATAATGCGGTATGGGAGAGTAAGGTTCAGATAACCGAGAAAGGTTGGTCGGTTGAAATGAAAATTCCTTATTCGGCAATCCGCTTTCCATCAACGAAAGAGCAAGTTTGGGGTTTTCAAACTACTCGATCAATCGAACGGAGGAAAGAATTTGCGCAGTGGAACCTTGTTCCAAAAGGGGTTAACAGCTCGTTGAACTACTGGGGTAAACTAATAGGGATTTCTAATATCAATGCCCCTATTAGATTGTCGTTAACTCCCTTCATTACAACTTTTATTGAGCAATCGCCAAATATTGTCGACGGGAAACTTGTAAACTATAACCATTCATTCTCTTACAACTTTGGAGCGGATTTAAAGTACGGTATTAACGAAAAATTTACCCTCGACCTAACTCTTCTTCCA
>JAYTVX010000500.1:0-11943 GCA_043743775.1 Bacteroidales bacterium
GGAAATAAATAATAATTTGACAATGAATAAATTAGCAGTTGTAGCATTGGGTGGTAATGCCCTGTTACGTGGAAACCAAGTTGGGACTATCGAAGAACAGGAAAAGAATACGACCGATACTCTCGAGAATTTAGTGTATCTGATTAAAGAGGGATACGATCTGGTCATTAGTCATGGGAATGGACCCCAAGTTGGGAATATTCTTATGCGGAATGATGCTGGCGAAGAGATGTATGGCATACCACAAATGCCTTTAGATGTCTGCGTAGCTGATTCGCAAGGAGGGATTGGGTACATGATTGAACGTATGCTTCGCAATGTACTACGCAAACATGGTATCGACAAGGAGGTATGCTGTTTGGTAACACCTGTTTTAGTTGATAAAAACGATTCTGCTTTCCAGAACCCTACAAAGAGAGTTGGTAAAATATATAATAAAGCTCAGGCCGATGCTCTTACAGCATCAAAAGGATGGGAGTTTAAGGAAGAGATTAAAGATACCGGTAGTGGATGGCGTAGGGTTGTTCCTTCACCAAAACCAATAGGCATACTAAACGAGAAGGTTATAAATCAACTGGTTCGCCAAGGTATTATTGTTATTGCAGCAGGAGGCGGAGGAGTACCTGTATATATTGATGAGGTTGGTGATATACGTCCTTCTGAGGCTGTTATCGATAAAGATTCTGCTTCATCATTACTCGCGAATAGAATTAATGCAGATGAATTCTATATTTTAACCGATGTGTCGTATGTTTATATTAACTATAAAAAACCGGGTGAAAAGAAGTTAGAGTTCCTCAACAAGGCCGATACGGACAAATACCTTAATGAAGGGATGTTTGGTGAAGGAAATATGGCACCTAAGATTCGCTCATGTCTTCATTTTGTTGAAAATGGAGGTAAGATGAGTGTAATTACTGAGGCTACAAAACTCGCGGATATGTCCTACGGTACAAAAATTACACTTGAATACGAAGATTAATAAAACCAACAAAAAATAATTGCTATGGCATTCAATTTAAGAAATCGTAGTTTCTTGAAACTATTGGATTTCACTCCAAAAGAGATTCATTTTCTTCTAGACCTATCAGCTGACCTAAAGGCTGCAAAGTATGCTGGTACAGAACAACAGCAACTAAAAGGGAAAAACATTGTTCTTCTTTTCGAGAAAGATTCAACCAGAACCCGTTGTGCGTTTGAGGTTGGGGCACTTGATCAAGGAGCTCATGTTACCTACCTTGGGCCTTCAGGTTCACAGATTGGTAAAAAGGAATCGATGAAGGATACTGCTCGTGTACTAGGTAGAATGTACGATGGTATCGAGTATCGTGGTTATTCACAAGAAATTGTAGAGACTCTTGCAAAGTATGCTGGTGTTCCTGTGTGGAATGGTTTAACTACCGAATTCCATCCAACTCAGATTCTTGCAGATTTTCTAACCATGCGTGAGCATACCGATAAACCTTTAAATAAGGTTACTTTTTGCTATCTTGGCGATGCTCGTAATAATATGGGTAACTCGTTAATGGTTGGTGCAACTAAGATGGGCATGGACTTTAGAGCAGCTGCTCCTAAGGCTTGCTGGCCATCAGAGGAATTAGTCGCTCAATGTCGTGAGATTGCTAAAGAAACTGGTGCCAAAATCACTCTTACCGAAAAGGTTGAAGAGGGAGTTAAAGGTTGCGATTTTCTTTATACCGATGTTTGGGTATCGATGGGAGAGCCCGATTCAGTTTGGGAAGAAAGAATTAAGCTGCTAAAACCATATCAGGTTAACAAAAAAGCGATGGATTTGACTGGTAATCCTAATTGCAAATTCATGCATTGCCTACCTGCTTTTCATAATCGTGAAACTCTTGTTGGTGAGGATATGTTTAAGAAGTTTGGTCTTGAGGCAATGGAGGTTACCGATGAGGTTTTCGAATCGAGCGCTTCAATAGTTTTCGATGAGGCTGAAAACCGGATGCACACCATCAAAGCTATTATGGTAGCTACTCTTGGTCAGTAAAAAAGAATAAAATGATAAAAAGGCAGCGAAAAGCTGCCTTTTTTTTTGTGTTTACTAAAAAAACGCCGTAATTTTAATTAAATGTAATTTAAATCTCTCTTACTATGACAATTTATGTGGGAAACATTACTTATACCATGACTATTGAGGATTTAAAAGAACTTTTTTTAGCTTATGGTAGTGTAACTAATGTTAAGATTATTTTTGATAAACAAACAGGGAAATCAAAGGGTTACGGGTTTGTTGAAATGGAACACGATGAAGAAGCCGAAAAAGCTATTCATGCCATTAATGATACTCAGGTTAAAGGCCGAAACATTAAGGTGAATAATGCTCATCGGAAAAATACGGCGGCTACACCTCAGGAATAATTTTCAGATCTACGTTTTGCGCTGATCTGTTATTTCTTGAAGTGAGTAATGCTTTTGCTTGCATCCTTTCTACAGCCTGATTGTAAAGTGTTTAGTTATCTTAATAATGTTAATAACGATTCTCTTTAAATATTCTTTTTGCAATCATGCTATTTTACCCTTGTACAATTATTTATTTTGCATAACCACCAAGACAAAATACTGAATTTATTATTTCATCAACTAAATTGGTTTTATGATTCGTTCTATGGAGTTTAAAATAAATCATATCGAAGATTGAATGGGGGTAAGAGCTAAATCGATTCATTTAAACGGGAAAGTTCAACAAGTTGGTTTTAGATACTACGTTTACAGACTTGCCAGTGAACTTGGAGTCAAAGGCTTAGTTAAAAATATGCCAAATGGCTCTGTGAAAATTGAGGCTGAATGCGATGATCATATTATGGATGTGTTCGTTGAGCATTGTAAGATAGGTTCTCCTCATTCTGTCATTAACAATTGTGAAACCAACCAGATTAAAGTTAAAGACTATACCGATTTTAGGATCTGCTGATAACTAAGTCAGAAGACAAAAGGCAACCTAGATACAAGAAACTATAGATCAAGAAAAGCAATACCGCAGCACAGCAAAACAAATACCTTTGCATCGAATTTATTTCAGCTAACTTTCTTCTTTGATTTTAGTGTGACCGATATTTCAAAGATACAATCTGAACCGATCGTACTTTGCGAGTTCGGCGGCGCCAAATCAATTCACAACTTTTCTCTACTCTCACCGCTCACGTCTCATCGTGTGAACGATATTTGATTAAATCTTTATCCCCAGAATGCAAATATCATCAATTTGTTCCTCACCCTGCTTGTATACGTCAAGCATGTTTATTAAGATTTCTTTCTGTGAGTTCATGGGTTTGCTCGAATTATCCTTTAGCAACTTTAGTAGCTGATTGGGACCAAATTTTCGTTTCTCGGGGTTCATCTGATCTACGAATCCATCGGTGGTTAAATAGATGTAAGCGTTACTATTCAAGCTGATTTCGTAATTGGTGTAGTAACGTTTTATTTCTCGCTGGAATCCACCAACCGATTTTCTGTCACTAGGTATCTTGACCAGAACACCATCTTGTATAATATATAGAGGGCGATTAGCCCCTGCAAAAGTTAGCTTATTCGTTTTCAGGTTGATTTTTACAAAACAGACATCCATGCTGGCGTGCGACTTGCTATGAGTTTTGTCTTGCTGCAAGTCCTTTCGTATCTTTTGGTTGAGGTATTCGAGGATTAAGGCAGGATCGTGGGTGTGCCACTCATTTACAATTTGATTAAGGATTGTATTGCCAATCAATGACATGAACGAACCTGGGACTCCATGTCCAGTACAATCGAGAACTGCAGCAAAAACATTATCTTGATCGGCGCTAAACCAGAAAAAATCTCCTGATACAATATCTTTGGGTAGGAAAATGACAAAATGATCTTTAAAATAGTTGCTTAGCTGATCTTCGTGTGGGAGAATTGCCTGCTGAATTGTTTGAGCGTACTCAATGCTGCTGATAATCCTTTCGTTTTTTGCAGCAATAATCTGCTTTGATCGTTCAAGAATAATATTTTTTCTCTCAATCTCATCCCTTTGGGCAAGGATCTCCTCTTGCTGTTGCATGAGTTCCTCGTTCTTCTCAAGAATCTCATCTTGCTGTTGGGCTAGCTTCTCATTCGCTTTTTGTTTGCTCCTGTAAGCCGAAAGAACGAATCCGATTAGGATAAGAAGAAGCGAAAGTAGCGCAATCAGAAAATTCCTGAATACCTTTTGTCTTTTAGCCTTTTCAAAAAAAACCGCATCCCTTTTTGTCTGAACGAACTTAAGTATTTCTTGTTTTCGCTCAAACTGATATAATAGCTCTGCTTGAATCGACTGTTTCGTATTTTCTTCGTTAAACATGCTGTCGCGAACCGAGATGTACTTTTTGAAGTATTTTAGCGATAGTTGGGTGTTTTGGATCTTTTCGTATACTTCGCTAAGCCTAAGCATAGCGTTTGAGTAAAATTCTTTTGAGCCCGTTTCACTGGAAAGATTTAGCGCTGTTTTAAAGTGTATAATTGCTTGTTCGGGATTATTTACTTTTGAAAAGTATTGTCCTAAGTAAAGATGACATTCCGCTAATCTTGATTTACTTCCTAGCTCAGTAAAAGCGTTTAGTGCTTGATCGAGAAATGCTTTTGCTTGTTGAAGATTATTCTGTTCTGTGTAAATTGACCCAATCTCATTGTAATTTACCCCAATAGCATCTATATCCTTCAGTTTTTTAGAAATCATAAGCGATTTCAGATAGTAATCAATCGCTTTATTGAAGTCTTTCTTTTTTTTGTATGCTTCTCCAATGTTGATATATGAAATTCCGATGCTCGTCTCATCGTTAAGCTCTTCCCCAATTTTTAACGACTTAAAATAGTACTCAAGTGCTTTGTCGTAATCCTTTTGATATAAATAAACAATCCCAATATTGTTTAAGGTCCCAGAAATGCCCGATTTATTATTAATTGACTGATGTAGCTTAAGCGCTTCGTAGTAGTGTTCTAGAGCGGATGGGTATTTACCCTGCAGCCGATAAACTGCCCCCATTCGATTTCTAATATTAGCAATTCCTTTACTGTCATTACTCTTTTTATAGAATTCTAATGATATCGAAAATGTTTCGAGTGCTTTTATGTAATTATCGGTTGAGCGGTATATATCACCTTTGGCCCTATATAATCTTGAAAGCTGTTCTGTTACACCTAATTTTTCGGCAAAAGGAATTACTTTATCTAAAAGGTTTGAAGCTTGTGCGAAATCTTCATTATCGTAAAGGGAATCAATATTTTTGATTTGAATGTTAACCTCTATCGAATCCTTTTTGAAATTTTTTGAAGGGTAAAGATGTTCATCCACGACTTGTGAAAAGCAGCACATGCTTAAAAAAAGCAGCAGAATTAAAGAAAAACTAAGTTTAAAGAATGGTACTTTGTTCATCGACAACAAGAATGAGTAACAAAAATAGCATTTTCCTTATGATTCTGTATTTAAAACAGTGGGTTTTTGAAAATTAAAGAAACCGGAATGCTCCGGTTTCTTTTATTGAAAAATAAGAACGATTAGTATCGTTATTTCTTAGCTTTTGCTTTTGCTTTTGGCTTTTCAATTTCTACTACCTTTTCTACTTTCGCAGCATTGTTTTTAGGCCTAGTGTTACCATATGAGCCCATAAAAAGTTTACCCCGACGGGTTTTTTTATCTCCTTTTCCCATGACTATTTATTATTATGTTGATAGTTAACTATTACTTACAATTGGTTTGCAAATATAGAAAAAATCAATAACGTAAAAAAATTACCCATGAATAAAGTTTGACTTTGATATATCCTTTGACAAGAAACAAGTAACCAGCAACAAGTAACCACTACATTAGCAAAATTCCTTTTCGGATAAGACTTTTTGCAATTCATCCCGATGATACTACAACTCGTCGGGTATTTCTTTTTTATACCTCAATAACAGGTAATCTTTGACTCGTAATTCAGCAAGAATAGAAAATTCAAGCAATAAAATGAGAGTCAATTTTACCAAAAAAAGTATGAAAAAGATAATCCTGGTTTTAGCTATTGTGTTTGTTAGTATCTCTGTTTACTCACAAACACAAATAAAAGGAAATGTTACTGATAAAAAAGGACTACCCCTTACGGGTGCCAATATTATGGTTAAAGGATCCTATGATGGAATTGGTACCGATGCAAACGGAAATTATAACTTTATAACGAGAGTAACGGGGAAACAGATAATTGTAGCAAGTTTTGTAGGCTTCGCCATTCAGGAAAAAGAAGTTGAATTTTTAGGAACGGCCGTTACTCTTGATTTTACCTTGAAAGAGCAATCCAATCAAATTGCTGATGTCGTAATATCTGCAGGAACATTTGAAACATCCGACAAGAAGAAGAGTGTAACCTTACAACCACTGGATATCGTAACCACTCCTAGTGCTGCAGGTGATATCTATGGTGCTTTAACTACTCTTCCAGGTGCATCGATGGTGGGCGAGGATGGGCGACTTTTTGTTCGCGGGGGCGATGGTTACGAATCAAAAACATTTATCGATGGGTTGCTTGTTAAAAACCCCTATTCTGCATCTACGCCTGACCTGCCTAGTCGTGGTCGATTCTCACCATTCCTTTTCAGTGGAACAACTTTTAGTACTGGTGGTTATTCCGCTGAATATGGGCAAGCATTATCTTCGGCATTAATACTGACTACAAATGCTTTTCCAAAGGAAACTCAAACCGATATTTCATTCTTGACTGTAGGCTTAGGTGCAACACAGACCTATGCTGGCAAAGACGCATCACTATCAGTAGGTGCCGAATACTATAATCTTAAACCCTATTTTAGTGCAATTAACCAAGAGGTGGTGTGGAATCGGTATCCAGAGTCTCTTGGATTGACTCTTTCATCAAGGTTTAGAACCAAAGGTGATGGTATAATTAAGATATTTTCAACTTTTAGCTCTGCATTAAGTGGTTTGAAGTACCCCGAAATGACCACTCCTGGAGCCTTACAGGATATAAGTTTATCGAATAAGAATAGCTATACAAATATAAATTACACTCGTAGCATCAGCAAATGGTCGATGAAAGGTGGTGTTGCTTTCACATACGATGAAAATCTACTGGGTATGAGGGCTTTTGATGTGAACGATTATAACACTAATGCTCAAGCCAGATTATCGATGAAGAGAAAATTTAACGATAGATTCACTTTAAGCATGGGTGTAGAGGAAACGGTTAACCTTTTCAATGAAAAGTACCACGAAGTCTCAACAAATTTTCAATTCAAGGGTGATGTGAAAGATTTCAATTCTGCCCTATTTACCGAGGCAGAGGTTAGACCTTTATCGAAGCTTGTGGTAAGGATAGGGCTCAGAGGCGAGAACGCATCGGTTATAAATGATACTAAATTAGCTGTAAGAACTTCTGCGGCATGGCTTATTAGCCATGATGTTCAGTGCTCGTTGATTTATGGAACTTTCTATCAAACCCCCGAGGAGTCGATCATGAAATTTGAACCTAAACTGGGGTTCGAAAAGGCAGAGCATTACATAGCCAATATTCAGTATGAGAAAAATGATAGAATATTAAGGGTTGAGGGATATATTAAGCAGTATAAAGGATTTGTAACATATGATGCGACTCAGTATTATAACCCTCTTGTTTATAGCAATTCTGGTGATGGTTTCTCGAAGGGTATAGATGTTTACTTTCGCGATCGGAAGAGTATCAAGAATTTTGACTACTGGGTTTCTTACTCTTATATTGATTCAAAGCGAAAATACAGAGATTATCCAAGTAAAGTAACTCCTCCATTTGCAGCTAAGCACAACTTCACAGTTGTTGGTAAGCAGTGGATACAAAAGATCACTACTCAGTTTGGTGCAACTTTCTCTTGGTCAGGCGGAAGGCCTTATAATGATGCCAATAGTCTAATTTTCATGGATAAGCACACGTCAAACTATTGTGATGTAAGCTTAAATGTCAGTCATCTTACCGAAATTTTTGGCAAAGCAACAATCATGTATGCCTCAATCAGTAATGTTTTTGGCCGAGATAATATTTTCGGGTATCGCTACTATTCAACGACAAACACAATGGGCGTTCATGAGTCACTTCCGGTTCGGTCTGAATCGAAGAGATTTTTACTATTTGGAGTATTTATTACTCTTTAGATTAAAAGGAACTGCTACACTGCATAACAGCAGCACAATTAATTCATAAATATGAAGAAGTAAACTAACTGAATCATTAATAACTAAAATCTAATCAAGATGAAAAGAACAATTTTAACAACATTATCAATTGCTTTAGCGATGATAGTAAATGCTCAAACCCCTTTCGAAAATGCTATTAAGGAAAGTTTAACGTTATTCGATAGCGCTAAAACTGTATCGGATGTGCAAGCAGTTGTAAACCGATTTGAACGCATTGCGATGACCGAAACGGCTCGTTGGGAACCGCTTTACTATGCAGCATTTACTCAAATAAATATGAGCTTTAGGGAGGAGGATGGTAACAAAAAAGATGCTATTCTCGATTTAGCCGAGAAGAATATTGAAAAGGCTCTATCGATTAATGGGGATAAGTCTGAACTCTATACTATTCAAGGATATCTTTATCAGGGACGAATTCAGGTAAGCGCAATGCGCGGAATGACTTATTCGCAGAAAGCCGCGGAGGTACTTGAAAAAGCAATCGTAGAGAATCCTGAAAATCCAAGAGCGTTATTTTTAATGGGACAGAATATTTATTACACCCCAAAGATGTTTGGCGGTGGAAAGAAAAATGCATTGCCAAAGTTTCAAGAGGCAAAGTTGAAGTTTGAGAATGAGAAAGGAAAAGAAGGAATTGCTCCCAAATGGGGTGCAAAATCAAATCAGAGATTGATTGATGCTTGTAGTAAGGAGAGTTAACCATTTTTTATTTTAACTTTAAGCGCCTTGTTTGGCGACAGGCAAGGTGCTTTATTTACAAGAATAACCTAATAATGATTAAATTTAAGAAGTATATATTACATGAGATTGGCGATATTGCTATACTTATTTTGATTAGCACTATTCCCACATTTTTGTTTGCAGGGAACCAAATATTTACGAGTTTTTCAATCTTTTTGAACTCTATACTTTATGGTGTTATTATTGGTTGGACAATATGGAAAGGCAACGAAATACTGAGCTATTTCCTTGATAAAAAATTTTCTTGGGAAAGAAATCCGGTCTCCACCTTTTTTTACCGTATCATAGCGTCAATAATCTTTACTGCTCTTGATATTTTAGTTGTTAACTATATTATTATTAAATATCTTTTTAATGCTAATCCATTAGATAATATACGCCAATATTTCAATTATGCCATTGTACAGTTTGGTATAGCCATGCTGGTTATATCAATTATCTTTTTAAAACATTTCTTCAATTCTTGGCGCGATTCAGTCATTCAAAAAGAAAAGTATAAGCAGGATGCCCTTGCAATGCAGTACGAAACACTTAAAAGTTATGTTAATCCTCACTTTCTTTTCAATAGCCTAAGTGTACTTAGCTCATTGGTTGAAAAGGATACCGCAAAATCTCAGGAATTTATTAAGCAGCTTTCCGATATCTACCGCTACGTTCTTGAGCAAAAGGATAAGGAGTTGGTTCCATTGGATACAGAGTTAAATTTTATAGTTTCTTATATTAATTTACACCGAATTAGGCATGGTGAGAATCTTAGGGTTGATTTCAGGGTCGATGATAGATCTGGTCATATAATTCCATTGTCCATGCAAATACTACTGGAGAATACATTTAAGCATAACATTATCTCCGAAGAAGATCCTCTTGATGTATCAATATGGCGGGAGAATGATTATATCATCGTTCAGAATAAATTACAAACCCGAAAAACGATAAATGAAAATGGAGGTTTTGGTCTTGAAACCATTAGTAAGAGATATGAATTCTTTACAAAAAGAGCACTTCAGGTTAGTAGCGATAATGGCTTGTTTATTGTAAAATTACCTATTCTTGACTTAAGCGTCTTAAGCGGTTATAGGTAATATTAATAAGCGACCTGCTATCTTTCAATTGAGAAACATTTTCTTGAAATATTTAAACTAGGATTAAAAAAGTATAATATGAAGTATCTAATCGCGTTATCGTATATCTTCTTTATTTCGGAATTCATTCTGATGCTAGTAAAACGTTCAAAAAAGAGCAATTCCAAGCAACGTGATGATAGGGGTTCATTGGTGCTAATGTGGATTACAATTACTCTTTGTTTTACTTTTGGTTTTATATTCGCAAATTATAGCGTTTGGCGTTTATTAAACTTTGTAATTGCCGGAGTTGGTTTGCTGATAATCTTGACTGGTTTTGTAATCCGCTGGATGGCAATTATTCAACTCAAGAATGCTTTTACTGTTGATGTTGCAATTGGGAATGAGCAGAATCTCAAAACCGATGGACTTTATAAGATTATTCGTCATCCTAGCTATTTAGGACTGTGGCTAATTCTTGTGGGTTTTTCGGTTTGTATGAATAGCATAATTTCGATTTTGATAATAGTAATTCCTATGTTTATTGTGCTGCTTTACAGAATTTCAGTTGAAGAGAAGGTTCTGGTTGAGGCTTTTGGTGAGAAGTACATGGTTTATAGAACAAATACTAAGATGATAATCCCTTTTGTGATCTGAATTGATGTCTTAAAAGAATTTTAATTGCTGTTTCTAAATACATTGAAGCAACTTATAAGCAATTGATCAATTAACAATCAATATAGTATGAATTTGAAAAATGTTTCGCTTGCTATAAACAGTATTTTAATTATAGTTTCAACAACAATAATTGGAACCATTCTGCATGAATTGGCCCACTATTTTGCCGCATTACATTACAATTTGCAACCTCACTTGCATAATAACTATGTGCATAATTTAGTCGCTGGGACTCAACTTCAAGAGGTTTTAGTTGCTGCTGCGGGGCCACTATTTTCATTGATTTTTGGTATTACAGTATCCCTAGTTTCAATAAAATACATAAAGCCATCACTACTGAAAATGTTTTTACTCTGGTTAGGGATGGGATGTTTACTTGTTTTCTTTGGATATATATTTATTGCACCCGTAGCAAAAAGTGGAGACACTGGGAAAATATTTGCATTCTTGTCTGTACCATTCTACCTTTCTGTTATTTTATCTGTTTCATCATTTATATTTATGAACTGGTTAATCTCAATGTTTGCCTACCAGTTTGTTTTTTATAAAAATGAAGAAACTTTTTATAGTAAGAAGAATACTAGACAACTTTTTTTGTATCCAATTTTGTTATCAATTGTAATTATGACGTTGTTGAATTTGCCAACAAAATCAATGATAAGTCTTTCTGCCGTATTATTTTTACCAATGACCTATTTTAGCGCAATGGGGAAATATAAAAGGCTTAGCATTGCTAATGCAGACATTGTTATAAACAAAATCTCACCTTTGCTAGTAATTACAACTATACTATTAATTATTGTCTTTAGAATTTTAGTTTGATGCAAATTTAGTTTTGCAATAAAAGGTTGACTATTCATGAACTATCTAATAATTGAAGATGAGCGTTTATCCGCGGAGCGACTGGCGGGTATGATCAATAGGTTATTCCCTGATTTCGTATTGGTTAAAACCCTTGATTCAGTGAAATCAGCAGTAAAATGGTTGACGAATAATGAGCATCCTGCCTTAGGTTTCTTTGATATTCAGCTGGCCGATGGACTCAGCTTCGAGATCTTTGAGCAGATTCAACCCCAATTCCCTGTTATATTTACAACTGCTTTTAATGAGTATGCCATCAAGGCGTTTAAAGTGAATAGCATCGATTATTTGCTAAAACCTATCGACGAAACCGAACTTAAATCATCTGTTATAAAGTTTCAGACAGGACTCAACAAACCGATCGGAGTGGAGAATGATGCCATTGCAAAGACGTTGCAGATGCTTTCGAATAGCTATAAGTCGAGATTTTTG
>JAYTVX010000501.1:0-6309 GCA_043743775.1 Bacteroidales bacterium
TTCGATATCAATTCTTCGAAGTAGCCCTTCAATCCCGATATCTACCGCTACAGCAAATGTGCCATCTTTGATATCTACTAATCGGATATCGTTAACTCGCACAAGTTTACGACCATTAAGGTCGACAATCTGCTTATCGAGCATCAATTGTGCAAGGAAGAAACCGCTGCTGACAGTGTCCTCCGAGAGTTCAATAATATTGTTGCACTTAACGGTTAATTT
Organism: Bacteroidales bacterium; assembly: GCA_043743775.1. Lineage (GTDB taxonomy): Bacteria > Bacteroidota > Bacteroidia > Bacteroidales > Tenuifilaceae > UBA8529. Next base: position 223 of record JAYTVX010000501.1, read on the forward strand.
GCCTTCAATCCTGAAAACATCAATGAATTCAAATGAATAGATTTTTATTCCCTTTGATGTCTTGGTTTTAACGCCAATAACCTTGGGTTTGTCGGGTGTATCGTTGGGATTGGCTGTAAGGGTATCAACCAATAAATCTTTTACAATCCCTATTTTTTTTCCTTCGGAATCGTAAACCCTTTTTCCAATAATACGGCTTAAGTAAAAAGTTGAAAGATTTGCCATATTTACCTCCTTAATATTTTACATACAGAAGGTCGTTGGCATTTGACAAACTACCTGTCTGTGTGTGGGTTAATAAATCGTATCGCAGGGTCGCCGTCCATATAAATATTTAGTACTGGTTTGCTGAACAAAAGTAGGCCTCTCTTTTAATTATCCAAAAGAAATCGAATAAATTTTGCTGCGATTTAGGAAAATTTAAGATGATTTATTTTTTCAACTTTGGTTTATTGATAGCGTTGATTTTTAAATTTCTTAACGCGCTACGATTTTTTAATATAGAATGATTAAAATCTAATCTTATTTAGATTGAAAAACATTAACATCACAGTTTATAACTCTTTAGACCCTGTTGATATTTATATATGCGAACTTTCGTTTAGACCGTGAATATTTCTGTATTTTTGTGACAAAATTTTTGTAATGTCTATAAATACTGGCTATTCAGAAGATAGTATCAGAACGCTTGACTGGCAGGAGCATATTAGGCTTCGTCCGGGTATGTACATTGGTAAGCTGGGTGATGGCACACAACCGGATGATGGCGTCTATATCATGCTTAAAGAGGTGTTTGATAACTCTGTAGATGAGTACATGATGGGATACGGTAAGAGTATCGATGTTTCCATCAATGATCAAGTGGTGCGCGTTCGCGACTTTGGCCGCGGCATACCCCTTGGTAAACTGCTCGATGTTGCTTCGAAGATGAATACTGGCGCAAAGTACGACTCCAAGGTATTCAAGAAATCTGTGGGGCTTAACGGTGTTGGGATAAAGGCTGTTAATGCTCTTTCTGCATCTTTTCGAATCCAGAGTATTCGCGAAGGGCAGGGCAAAGTAATTGAGTTCTCTGCTGGGAAGTTCCTTTCAGAAAAGGATATTCACACCAACGGAGAGAAGAACGGAACCATCGTCGAGTTTGTTCCAGATGAAACCATCTTTGGCAAATTTAACTTTCAGGATGAGTACGTAGAGTCGATGCTCCGTAACTATACCTACCTGAATGCAGGTATGGTTATCAACTTCAACGATAAGCGTTTTGTTTCGCAAAACGGTCTTCTCGACCTGCTTGCCGAGAACATGACTGGCGAAGGGCTCTACCCGCTTATTCACCTTAAGGGCGAGGACATTGAAATTGCATTTACCCATGGTCAAGGATACGGCGAGGATTATTACTCTTTTGTCAACGGTCAGCACACAACGCAGGGTGGTACTCACCTCGCAGCATTTCGCGAAGCGTTTGTTACCGCAATCCGTGGTTTCTACAAGAAAGATTTTGACGCATCCGATATTCGTACCTCAATCATCTGCGCGCTAAGCGTAAGGATTGAAGATCCCGTTTTTGAATCGCAAACCAAGACTAAATTGGGAAGCAAGGATATGGCTCCTGGTGGAGCAGGTGTACGACAGTATATCAGCGACTTCGTAAAAACAGCGCTTGATAACTATCTCCATCGAAATTCTGAGATAGCACAAATTCTATTGCAAAGTATACTTGAGGCAGAGAAGGAACGCAAGGCAATATCGGGGATCAAGAAGTTGGCTCGCGAACGAGCTAAGAAGTCAAGCCTTCACAACCGCAAGCTCCGGGATTGTCGCATTCACCTCGATTCAAACGACGAGAGGCACGAAAATTCAACTCTTTTTATCACCGAGGGTGATTCAGCTAGCGGCTCTATCACCAAATCGCGCGATGTAAATACTCAGGCCGTTTTCTCGCTTAAGGGAAAACCGCTCAATACATATGGGCTAACCAAGAAGATCGTTTACGAGAATGAGGAGTTCAACCTTTTGCAGGCTGCGCTTAACATCGAGGATGATATCGAGAATCTGAGGTACAATAAGGTGGTTATAGCCACTGATGCCGACGTTGACGGTATGCACATTCGCTTACTGTTGATTACCTTCTTCTTGCAGTTCTTCCCCGATTTGATTCGTCAGGAGCACCTATTTATACTACAAACTCCGCTTTTTAGGGTTCGAAATAAAAAGAAAACGAGTTATTGCTACTCCTATGACGAGAAGCAGAAAGCAATTAAGGAGCTAGGTCCAAGTCCCGAGATCACAAGGTTTAAAGGTCTTGGTGAGATATCACCCGATGAGTTTAAGAATTTTATCGGAGAGAGTATTCGACTCGACCCAGTTCGCCTTACCCGTGATGATGTAATTGCTGATTTGCTGAGTTTCTATATGGGCAAGAATACTCCTGAGAGGCAGGAGTTCATCATCGATAACCTTAAGATTGATGAGGATATCATCGAGGAGTCCAAACCTCCGTTGGAGGAGGAGCTGGAAGAAGAGGTTGCTGAGAAAGTGGCTTAGGAAAGTGACAAGTGGCAAGTGACAAGTAGAAAAGATGCAAAGATGAAGGATTTTAGAGAGTTAATAGTTTGGCAGAAAGGGATTGACCTTGTTGATAAAATTTACCAAATTGCTCGCTTATTTCCTAAAGAGGAGATGTACGGATTAACGTCACAAATTAAAAGAAGCGCTGTCTCTATTCCATCTAATATCGCTGAAGGTTTTGGCAGAAAATCAACACCTGATTTTATACACTTTCTGCATATTGCAAGAGGTTAACTTTATGAACTTCAAACACAATTGGAGATTTCGAAAAGAGCAAAATATATTTCAGATATCGAATTGAAAGCATTAATCGAACTTTGTAATGAAGTAGAAAAGATGTTAAACGGACTGATTAAATCATTAAACAGTAAAATCAAGTAGTATTAAGTGCTGGTAAATTCGCTTGCCACTTGTCACTTACCACTTAACATTATAAAAGGAATACTTAAGATATTATTTAGTATATAATTACTGTAAACCAATGAGTTTAGATGATTTTGAGGCGGATGAATTACTAGCATCAGGGGGTACACGAAAAACCACACCCGATGAACATGCAAGGATAGCGAAGCTAACCAGCGATTCTTCGAAAAAGGTACATCTTACCGGGATGTACAAGAGTTGGTTTCTCGATTATGCATCGTACGTAATACTTGAACGTGCCGTTCCACATCTCGATGATGGATTAAAGCCTGTTCAGCGACGTATTCTTCATGCTATGAAGCGTCTCGATGATGGTCGTTACAATAAGGTTGCCAACATCATCGGTTACACCATGCAGTACCACCCACACGGTGATGCATCCATTGGTGATGCTTTGGTTCAGGTGGGTCAAAAGGAGCTACTCATCGACATGCAGGGGAACTGGGGAAACATCCTTACCGGCGATAGTGCTGCTGCTCCTCGTTACATCGAGGCTCGACTCTCAAAGTTTGCCCTCGATATAGCTTTCAATGTTAAGACCACCGAGTGGATGCTCAGCTACGATGGTCGTAATCAGGAACCCGTTACGCTACCCATGAAATTCCCTTTGCTCCTCGCACAGGGCGTTGAGGGGATTGCAGTTGGTTTGGCCTCTAAGATTCTTCCCCATAACTTCAACGAGCTCATCGATGCAGCAATTGCATATCTTAAAGAGCACGATTTTGATCTTTACCCCGATTTCATTACTGGTGGATTGGCGGATTGTACTCGTTACAATGATGGACTCCGTGGAGGAGCAATTAAGGTAAGAGCAAAAATCCAAAAGGTTGATAAGAAAACTCTTTCAATCACTGAATTACCATTCGGAAAAACAACATCTTCCCTTATCGATTCCATTGTGAAGGCTAACGATAAGGGGAAAATAAAGATTAAAAAGATTGACGATAACACTTCGGGTAGTGTAGAGATACTCATTCATCTTCCTCCCGATGTCTCTCCTGATGTCACCATCGATGCGCTTTACGCATTTACCGATTGCGAGATATCAATTTCACCAAACTCCTGCGTGATTTATCAGGATAAGCCCCGTTTCATGGGAGTTAAGAGTCTTCTTAAAGCCTCAGTCGACCATACAAAATTCCTGCTTACTTGGGAGTTAAAAAATCGAATGGATGAGTTGGAGGAGGATTGGCACTTCTCGTCACTCGAAAAGATTTTCTTTGAGCAAAGGATATACCGCGAACTTGAGAAGGATACAGAGACTTGGGAATTAGTTATTGATGCAATCGATAAAGGATTTAATCCATATAAAAAACTTTTTAAACGCGAGATTACCCGCGAGGATTTGCTTAAACTAACAGAGAAACCAGTTCGTAAAATATCAAAGTTTGATATTAAGAAGGCCGAGGAGCATATCCGTGCTGTTGTGGAAGAGATTGAGGAGGTGAAGAATCATCTTGCGAATATCATTCCATACACTATCAACTACTACCAGCAGATTAAGAAGAAGCACGGCAAGGGTCGTGATCGTAAAACCGAACTGCGTAGCTTCGATACTATCGAGGCAACAAAGGTTGTGGTGGCTAACGAGAAGCTATACGTTAACCGCGAGGAAGGATTCTTTGGAACTGGCCTTAAGAAGGATGAGTTCGTTGGCGATTGCTCCGATATCGACGATGTAATTGTTTTCCTAAAGAGCGGTAAGTACTTTATCTCAAGGGTTCAGGACAAGGCATTTGTTGGTAAGGATATTATCCATATCGCAGTATTCAAGAAGAACGATCAGCGTACTATCTACAATGCGGTTTACCGCGATGGTCGCAATGGTTCAATCATGATGAAGCGCTGTGCCATTACCGGTGTTACCCGCGATAAGGAATACGATATTTCCAAGGGAACAGAGGGGTCACAGGTGCTTTACATGAGCGCAAACCCCAATGGTGAGGCTGAAATCCTAAAGGTTTTCCTTAAGCCAAAACCTCGCTTGCGTAACCTGATCATCGAGCTCGATTTTAGCCAATTGGTTATTAAGGGTCGTAGTTCCATGGGGAATATCTTTACCCGTTACGCAATCCATAAAATTCAGATCAAGGAGAAGGGCGTAAGCACACTTGGTGGACACAAGATTTGGCTCGATGAGGATGTGCTTCGTCTCAATTCCGATGGTCGAGGAAAATATCTAGGTGAATTTGTCGATGGAGAGAAGATTCTTACTGTGAATGGCGATGGGACCTACTATACATCTGGATTTGATTTCTCCGTTCGATTCGAGAATAACCCAATTATCATCGAGAAGTTCGATTACCGCAAGGTTTTTTCGGCCGTTTATTACGATGGTGAGCAGGATTTCTTTTACCTGAAGCGATTTGTATTTGAACCATCCGAGAAACCACAATCGTTCATTGCTGAGGAACCAGGTTCAAAATTCATCTCCATCAACGACGACGATTTCCCATGCATCGAGATCACTTTTAAGGGCAAACACGCCAAGAAGGATCCCGAACAGGTTGACGTTTATGAGTTCATCGCTGTTAAGGGTTATAAGGCTAAGGGTAAACGTTTAAGCACAAACGAGGTGAAGTCCGTTAACTTTATTGAACCGTTGCAGAAGGAACTTCCACCATCAGAGGATGAAGAGGAGGAGGGTGATGTTAATGATGATGAGGGCGATAATGGCCTCGATGACGAAACCGATACAGGAACCCAGATGACGCTGGGGATATAAGATAATACAATAAGATTTCATGCAAAGTATCGCAAAGGCTTACGCAAAGAGCGCAAAGTCTTTGCGATACTTGTTTTTACTTTGCGCTCTTTGCGTGAAACTCTTCATGTAATTTACTCCTTTCCTACTACTTCAACCCACTTCCCACTATTCCTAGCGAAAATGGAATTATCGTACATCGCCTCGCAGGTGAAGGAGGGGAGGTAGAACTTACCAATGTATGCGGCGTTGAAAACAATCTTGAATGTTTTTGTCTTGCCCCATTGTAGGCTAAAGTAAGTGTAAACTCTATCGTCGCGAACATCCTGATACTCGTACGATGAGTTATCAACCGCCGAAGCCTCTTCCATCCTAGTATTCCTAATCTCCCA
>JAYTVX010000502.1:0-3165 GCA_043743775.1 Bacteroidales bacterium
TGATATTTGTTTTGCAGATCCAGTAACCGGAAAAGTAACTGTATTGATTGAGGAAAGATTAAATACTTATATAAATCTAAATGAACTTGGCTTTGCAAATAATGGCAAAGAGTTAATCTTTTGGTCGGAGCGCGATGGATGGGGACATTTCTATCTTTATGATGGAAATGGCAAACTGAAAAATCAGATTACTTCTGGTCCGTTTCATTGCGAAAACATTGAGGGCATAGATGAGGTAAACAGAGTGCTCTATTTCACTGCGAATGGTCTTGAGACCAACGAAGATCCATACTACCAACATCTTTACAGGATAAATTTTGATGGTACAGGGCTTAAACTTTTAAATAAGGGAGATTTCAACCATTCTATAAGCATCTCAGATTCTCATAAATTCTTTGTGAATAATTTCTCAAGGGTAAATACAGCTCCAGAATCATACCTAATGGATAATCTAGGGAACAAGGTAATGAGTCTTGAGAAAACAGATTTATCACTCCTTTTCCAAGCAGGGTATAAATTTCCAAAACCTTTTACTGTAAAAGCGGCCGATGGCATTACAGATCTTTATGGGGTGATGTACAAACCATTCGATTTTGACTCAACAAGGTCATACCCAATTATTGAGTATGTTTATCCAGGTCCACAGACCGAAGCAGTTGATAAATCGTTTTCAAAACGCATGGACAGAACTGACAGGTTAGCTCAGTTTGGTTTCATTGTAATTACAGTTGGAAATCGTGGTGGTCACCCTGCTCGATCAAAGTGGTACCACAACTATGGATATGGGAATCTGAGAAACTATGGCTTAGCTGATAAGAAAGCTGCAATTGAGCAACTCGCCGATAAGCATAAATACATTGATATTAATAGAGTGGGTATTCATGGCCATTCGGGAGGAGGTTTTATGTCAACCGCAGCAATGCTTGTTTACCCCGATTTCTTTAAAGTAGCCGTATCGAATGCCGGAAATCACGAGAATAATATCTACAATAGATGGTGGAGTGAAACACATCATGGTGTTAAGGAAGTTGCTGATACCAGTGGGAATGTTAAATTCGTTTACGATATCGAGAAGAACTCTAAACTTGCCGAAAACCTCAAGGGTCATCTTCTATTGACCACAGGTGAGATCGACAATAATGTTCACCCAGGAAATACCTTAAGAGTTGCAAACGCATTAATAAAGGCCAATAAACGATTCGAGTTTTTCATGTACCCAGGCCAACGTCATGGTTATGGTGATATGTTCGAGTACCATTTTTGGTTAACTGGTGATTTCTTTTGTAAATACCTGATAGGTGATTATTCTCAAAGTGTTGATAATACTGAAATGAATAAAGATATTGAGCTGAAGTAGTTCATCTTCTTAATTATATAGAAACGGATTATCGATTTGATGGTCCGTTTTTTATTAAACTAATTTTCCTCTTCAAACACCCAAGGATGTTATATAAGTGTGTTGTTAAAGTGTGTTGTTAAATATTTTTTTTATTGACTTTTATCAGAAAAACCGAAATTGATTTCATATACATTTGTCCCTATCTTAAGTAGGATTTTTCAAACCAATAATTTCACGAAGGAGGATTTAACATGGGCAATGTACTATTGTACACTTTGCTTATGGCTGGGATTACTTTTGCCATAGGCTTTTTTGTAGCTTTTATAATTAAACTTGTTTTCAACACCATTCAAAGAATGATGTTAGTACAGACCGTGGAGTATAAAACGGGGATATTACGTGTACGTCAAATCAACATTATAAGAAAGCAGAATAACTTATCGTCAATGAAATCAGTTCGCGATAATGAGTATCAACAAAAAGGAAATCGCTTCGCGACAAAAGAAGCAACTAAAATGGATACTAACGAAATCGTAGAGTATTATTATGGGAAGCATTGATTTTTCACATCTTTTTCAAGGGATATCGACTCTACTAACCTCTGATCCAATAATCATCTTCGCGAGAATATTTCTGATGTTCTTAGGAATGTTATTGGTTTACCTAGGGAAAAAAGGAGTGCTGGAACCTTTGTTAATGATCCCAATGGGGCTTGGAATGGCAGCGATTAACGCAGGTATCCTTTTTATGCCCGATGGTTCACAAGGAAATCTATTCGTTGATCCGTTGATAACAAATCCAAACCAACTGATAGATGTTCTTCAAATTGACTTTTTGCAACCTATATACACCTTTACATTTAGCAATGGTCTTATAGCTTGTTTTGTATTCATGGGGATTGGCGTTCTACTTGACGTCAGCTATGTACTTCAACGTCCTTTTCTTAGCATGTTTCTTGCTTTATGCGGTGAACTAGGTACATTTTTAACAATCCCTATTGCAATGCTAATGGGACTTACACTAAGAGAAAGTGCATCAATAGCAATGGTTGGTGGAGCTGATGGACCAATGGTACTATTTACATCTCTCAGCTTGGCTAAACATCTGTTTGTACCGATAACCGTTGTGGCTTACTTATACCTAGGACTAACCTATGGAGGTTATCCTTACCTGATTCGTTTAATGGTACCAAAAAGGTTAAGGGGTATTGATATGGCAGCTATAAATAGGGAGAAAAATAAAAATAAGAAGAAGCCAAAACCAGTAAGTTCAAATGAAAAGCTTGCATTTGCAGTAGTTGTTTGTACTATTCTATGCTTGCTTTTTCCTGTAGCAGCACCATTATTCTTTTCGTTATTCCTTGGTGTAGCAATACGTGAATCGGGATTAAAGCATGTAATCGATTTTGTTAGCGGTCCACTTCTTTATGGTTCAACCCTATTCCTTGGATTACTGCTTGGAGTTCTATGTGAAGCACATTTGATCCTAGATCCAAAAATTCTTAAACTTTTAGTTTTAGGTATTATCTCCCTTCTACTATCGGGAATTGGAGGAATACTTGGAGGTTATGTTATGTATTTTATTACTGGAGGTAAGTTCAACCCAGTTATTGGAATTGCAGCAGTTAGCTGCGTACCAACTACAGCAAAGGTTGCTCAAAAAGAGGTTAGTAAAGTGAATCCTTCAGCAATGATACTACCAGAGGCAATTGGCGCTAATATTTCAGGGGTTATTACAACAGCAATTATTGCTGGTATTTACATTACACTGATCCCTTTCTTTAAGTAACTTATTATCATTAATCATATTGAATAAAAAAAGGCACT
>JAYTVX010000503.1:0-2016 GCA_043743775.1 Bacteroidales bacterium
TTGATGTTCTTATCATGCCTAATCACAGCCATATTCTTTACTCAATTTCTTACTTCAGTTTGGTGCTTCTTTGCTGCCCTAATCAGCGGGGTAATCTTCTGGATTCTTCGAGATTCAAAAATAAGATTCAAACTTGATGCGTTGAACCTGCTGACAGAAAAGGTCAAATCGGCTATTTCATAAAAACCTTTTATCTTTTTTCATTATTTGAAAAATATAAGGGTGAACAAGCATGAGGAGGTTTGCTAAATTTTTCTTCGTTAAATAGTCTTCAAATTGCTCGCTAAAGAACAATGGCAGAAGGCTGAGATGTGTTCACAAGTGATAATAAAATATCTGTTTCACTTCAGAAAATCAACAGCTGAACTAAAAACCTTCTCGAAGCATCGATCAACCTGGCTATAGTCTTGGTTACTCAGAATGGGAAAGGGTACTTCATGAGAGTACTCGTAGGGAAAATCGAGCACATCAACTAAACTTCTAAAATCATTCCTAATCCCTGAAAAAGTAGATTGAATAAACCTAGCCGGAATAACCTGATCCCTCTTCAAGGCAATAATCTTTATCCGTTCATTTAACCGTTGAAACATACCATTCCTAAATATTCTTAAGCTCTTAGGAGCCAGCATTGCTCTAAAAGCATTTCCTAAAGGGCTACTTTTAATATACTCGGAAAAAGGTGTTGATGTTTTCATCTCTTTTACAAAATCACCAAGATAAAATTCCCTTAACCTACTGTACGCCTTGCTATCCATAATCAGCTTTGATGTACCCCGCATCTGGCTAAAAAGGGCTCCCCCACAAAATAGAAATAGCCTCGAATTCTCAAACAAGTTCTTAGGGTTAGCAATGAAAAGTATCTGAGAGAGAAAAGCCCCAATTGAGTATGCAAAAAAATCGACCTGTGCATTTGAATCTAAAAGCGGATGATTCCCTCGCTTAATCGTCTGAAGCAATTCAACAATATCCTCAGCACTTTGTCGTCCTGATCTAAAGAACCGTAAAGGGTCCTCAGTAAGTCGCTCGCTTAAGGCTACATTGGCAAAGGTCAACTTTGAAAGGTTTCCTAATTTTTGTCTTTGGATTAGAAGAGGCATCATTGCCCTTGGGTTTGCCCATGATTCTGGGCATCGATTCATATGAAATGATATCGGAAAGAGAATCACTGGGCGATTTGTTTTTTCAGCCAGATAGTAAGCCCAAGGTAGGTATTTATGCCAACTCTTCTCGTTTAATCCGTGTAATAGGACTATTGCTTTACTGAATTTGCATTCACTTTTAGGTGTAAAAACGGGATAACGAAACGATTCATTCTCTTTAATTTCATTATCAACTAATAAAAGTTTTTGCTCAATACTATACGAATCATAAATATCCTCAAAAGGGAAGGCTAAGCTGCTGCTAGACTTAAAAGAGAAATTTCGTATTTCAATATTTGAATTCACAATATGATTATCTTCTTTGCTTAAATTGAAGAGCATTTTCATCTCATTAAACCTACTGGTGAATTCCATAATGGATTTTTTATTTCAAATTTAAGATACACTTCCCCCTCAATGCAAATAAGTGGGCTACATAGAAAACGGATGGGATGAAAGATCAAATTACGGGGTAGAATTTGGAATAGAGGGGTAGAAGAAAAGTTGCGGGTTCGGTGTTCTGGGGTCAGAATTAGAGTCCATTTTACCAGCTGTTCTAAGTAATATCATTTCTCCATTTCTCCATTTCTCATTTTGTTATTTGCGTTGATTGATTAAATTTGGTAGTTGATATTAACTTAATGATAGATACCCAAAAACCTATACCAGCCTATTTAATCGAAAAAAGCAACATTGTTCGATTAATAATACTTACCGCTTCCTTTGCGTTAATATTTATCAATATTTACGCACCATTTGGTGTTGAGACTTGGTATAACGTAACCAAATTAGAGCTACTAGCCTACTCAAGCCTTGTTATTTTAACTGGTGTTCTTGTTGTTGTTGTTAGTCGTATAATAATGTACGAAGTATCAAA
>JAYTVX010000504.1:0-2073 GCA_043743775.1 Bacteroidales bacterium
CAATAGAACGAAAGAGTTTTTTGAGTATTATCAAAAAATGATCAGCGGTTCTAAAATGCATGAGGATACTGAAATTACCCCCGATAATGTATATCAGGAGGCCCATAAGGAGAACCGTGACCTTTTGCTTGAGATAATGAAAAAGTGTCACCTGCCTGGCAGCAATATCATTGGCGTAGAAAATATAATAGAACTTAATAAGCTGGCAGAGCAAGGTAACGCTTGCCTTGTCCTCTCCGAGCATACTTCAAATCTAGACGTACCAAGCCTTTTTGCTCGATTTTACGATCATGAAAATGAATCTTTAAAAGAGATTTTTGAACGTTTTATTTTTATAGCTGGCACTAAGCTTAATGCCTTACCATTGGTTAAACTTTTCACTGAGATGTTTTCGCGGGTTGTTGTTTATGCCATTAGGTCATTAAATGAAATTAAAAATGATGATGAGAGGAGAGAAGAGGTTGAACTGGCCAATAAAATCAACCTTAAATCTACAAGAACAATTGGGGAACTAAGAAATAAGGGGTATATTTTCTTCCTGTATGCAACCGGAACAAGATACCGCCCTTGGGATCCTGAAACAAAGAAGGGCATTACTGCCATTCAGGGATACCTCAAATCCTTCGATTATTTCTGCTGCGTTTCGGTGAACGGTAACAATATGCCTCCTGAGGAGCACGAGGATATGACCAAGGAGACAGTTTGTGATGATGTAATTGTTCTTAATTTTGGCGAGGTAATTGATACAAAGGAGTACCTGAAGAAAATTATAGAATCACAGGAATGTATTGTTTCCCCTGATTGTGAAGGGAAAGAAATATTTAAGCAATGCATTGCAGATACTGTCATGAATAAGATCGATGTACTTCATAACCAAGGTGAGGAGTACCGAAAACAATTCCTCGGTTAACCATTCATTCCTTTACTTCAGATTTTTTATATGCAAATTTAGGTCTCAGATTTAAAACATCTGACATCAAGTATCAGCAATCGCACTTTAAGAAAATACGCCTCTTCATTTTTTTTTCAACCATCGAATTTAACTCAAAAAAAATTGCCGTATAATGAACGTATGTTCATTATATTTGTGAACTTTTTCTTTATAAGTATGTTATTATTTATATAAAAATTATGCAAATGAACGAATTTGATGATTTGGCTTCAGGCTGGGATAGTAACCCGATGCACTGGGAAAGGTCAAAGGCAATTGCTGAAGAGATGCAAAGGCTGCTGCCTTTAAGGACTGGATTGAAGGCTCTCGAGTTTGGTGCTGGTACAGGGATTTTGAGCTTTATGCTTAAGGATTCTTTCGATGGAATTACCCTAATGGATAGCTCATCCGAGATGGTTCGTATAATAAATGATAAGGTTACTTCATCGGGAGTTCAAAACTTTAAACCATTACTTTTCGACCTAGCGCATTATGATTTTGTTGATGAAAAATTTGATGTGATTTTTACTCAAATGGTACTACACCATGTTGAGGATATTGAATTGATAATCGGGAAATTTTACAAAATGTTAAATGCTGGTGGATATCTGGCTATCGCTGATTTATACACTGAGGATGGCTCTTTCCATGGCGAAGGGTTTAGTGGGCATTTAGGTTTTGATGTTGATGTTCTTGCTGAGGAATTAAGCAAGTATCAGTTTAAAAATATGTCACATCGAAAGTGTTTTACAATCAATCGTGAGATTTTAGATCATAAAACTCAGCAGTTTCCTGTATTCTTACTTACTGCTAATCGAACCTAAACCATAAATGGCACGTCCAATTCGATTTAGAAAAGTTTGTAATCCCCCATTAATGATAGGGTTTAAACCCTATGGGATAACTAAATCCAAGAAGGAAGAGGTTGCCATAAAGATTGAGGAGTACGAAAGTATTAAACTTATTGATTACGATTTGCTATCGCAGGAGCAAGCTGCAGAAAAAATGAACGTTTCGCGTCCAACTTTCACTCGCATATACAACAGGGCGCTTAAGTCGATTGCTAAAGCATTTGTTGAGGGTCGAGCCATTGAAATTATTGGTGGATGCTATCATTTTAATAGCGATTGGTATCGCTGCTG
>JAYTVX010000505.1:0-1917 GCA_043743775.1 Bacteroidales bacterium
GGTTTTTTTAAATTAGCATAGGGTATAAACTTCGATTACGGTCTTATAAATGAAAGACGAAAAATCAGTTAACAATTTAAATACAAAAATTATGAAAACTTTTATTAAACGAATGACCAAATTGAGCATGATAGCCATTCTCGCATTAGGGATTAGCACCTCATTTGCTCAAGATAACACCAGTTACTACACCGTTAATGGTGTTATAAAAGATTCTAAAACAAAGCAAAAGGTAGTTTTTGCGAGCATCTCTGTTCCAGGAACAAATATTGGAACAGTATCAAATTCTGATGGGGAGTTCACACTCAAGGTTCAGAAATCATTATCGGTAGCTGAGTTTGAAATTTCTCATTTAGGATATTTGAATAAGAAATTTAGTATTGCTGAAAACCTAACGGGGGATCAGGTATTTTTAATCGATCCCTACTCTGTGGAACTAAAAGAACTTGTAGTAAAACCAGAAGATCCGCGCAGTATTGTTTTACGAGCCATTAGTAGTATTGGTGATAATTACAGTTCAATTCCCAACATGCTTACCGGATTTTATCGCGAAACAATTAAGCAACGTCGTGATTACGTGTCGATTTCTGAGGCTGTGATTGATATTTACAAGTCACCCTACACTAGTTTTTATGAATCAGATAGAGTTCGAGTGTTTAAGGGAAGAAAAAGCACAAATGTTAAGAAAGCCGATACTCTTACTGTGAAACTTGTTGGAGGCCCAAATATTTCTTTAATGCTCGATATTGTCAAGAATCCAGATGTTCTACTTTCAAGAGATAATATTGATTATTATAGCTACGAGCTTCTTAATATTGTAAATATTGATGGGAAACTAAACTATGAGATAGGCTTTACACCTGTCATGAATTTGAACTACCCTCTTTACTATGGTAAATATTATATTTCCAAGGACAATTTAGCCATAACAATGGTTCAGTTTAGCCTCGACTTGAAAGATGAAGAGAAAGCTGCTCAGTCTCTTGTAAAGAAGAAACCCTTTGGATTAAGGTTTGTTCCAACAAATACGAGCTATTTAGTGACCTACAAAGAGCAGGATGGTAAATACTATATCAACTACGTTCGAAATGAGGTTAAGTTCTCGTGTAACTGGAAGAGGAGAATATTCAAAACTAGCTATACTGTAATGTCTGAGATGGCTGTAACTGAAAGAAAATCAGAAAATGTTGAGAAGTTCCCAGCAAAAGAATCCTTTAAGCAGTACACTGTGCTTGCCGATAAAGTTCAGGATTATTTCGACGAAAATTACTGGGGTGAATACAATATCATCGTTCCCGATGAATCAATACAATCAGCAATAAATAAATTCAATAAAAGATTAAAAAAACAGTAATTCAAAATTCTATCTAAGAGATAAGCTATCTCGGTGAACTAAAAAAAGGAGAGTAGTAAGGTGAAGGTAAAAACCCCACATGAACAGAACAAAAAAGATTAATACATGTGGGGTTTTTTTATTAAGGGTTTAATTTAGGGTTTGGTTTAGCGGGATAGCTTAATATTTTTCAAAAACACTTTTAAAGTATTACTTTTACATCAGAATAAATTTTAAAAAAGAACAATGCAACTGGCGGGATTTCTGAAACAAACAAGGATAAAGCAAGATGATTTAGTAGAGTTTGAAAAACTTTTTAAGTCATACTACTCGCCACTTTGTCATTTTGCCTTTCGGTTTCTTAAAGATATGGATTTAGCCGAAGAGATTGTACAAGAGTTCTTTTACAACTACTGGAAGAATAGGCAAACAATGAACATTCAGATTTCAATAAAATCATACATGTTTCGATCAATTCGAAATAACTCTTTGAAGTATCTTGAGCATATTAAGGTTGTTAAAAAGTATGAGCAAAACTTTATTGATACGAATAGCTCAGATGCGGGTTTTGAAACAAATGAACT
>JAYTVX010000506.1:0-4228 GCA_043743775.1 Bacteroidales bacterium
GAAATGGATACTGAACCATCATTCCGATTCCTGACGGGTTCGCTTAATGTGAAGTACTTAAAACCTACGCCAATAGATTGCACCCTTCAAATAAGAGGAAGGATTAAGGAGATAGATGGTAAAAAGGTAACCATTGATGTTGATGTCATTGCAAATGGCGTGGTAACCGTAAAGGGTGAGGTTGTTGCCATTCAGGTCCCGGATAAGTATATTGAGGATATAATGAAGAGCGTTGCTAAAAAATAGTATTGCTTTTTTTCATTCCTGCGAAAGCAGGAATCCAGTAAATAATTTTTATAGATTCCCGCCTTCGCGGGAATGCTATTATAATGACTATAGTTAATAGTATTGAGGTAAATATTAGTATTCTAGCACCTCTTCGTCCCCATTAATTACCGAAAGACCTCTCATCGCAAGGGTTTCGATATCATCAGCACCAGGATAAACAACAACCTGAGCCAGTTTATTAACCCTTTCCGTTATCTTTCTAACGAACCATTGACTATGCGCTATACCACCTGTAATTAGTATTGCATCTACCTCTCCATTTAGAACGGGATACATTGAACCTATTGTTTTTGAAACCTGATAGGCCATTGCCTCAAAAATAAATGCGGCTTTTTGGTCCCCTTCTTGGACTCGTTTATCAACTTCTTCTGCGCTATGTGTTCCTAAGTGAGCATAGATGCCACCCTCGATACTCACCTTAGTAAGAAGTTCGTCCTCGTTATATTTCCCGCTAAAACAAAGTCTAATAAGATCACCGGTGGGTAAACTTCCAGCTCTAATGGGTGAGAATGGTCCGTCGCCATCGTATCCCATATTCGAGTCAACAACCAATCCCTTTTTATGTGCCCCAACTGTAATCCCAGTTCCAAGATGAGCAATTATTAGATTGAGATCTTCATACTTTCTTCCTACAGTTTTTGCGTATTTACGGGCAATTGCCTTTTGGTTTAAAGCATGAAAAATTGAGCGTCGCTGTAATTCTGGCAATCCAGTTACGCGGGCAAGATCATCATACTCATCCACAACAACAGAATCTGCAATAAATGCCTTAGCATTAGGCAACTCTTTAACCAAAGCATCGGCAACTAAGCCTCCTAGATTTACAATATCCTTACCCAATCTGCATTCACTTAAATCTTTGACGATACCATCGTTGATAAAATACACCCCTGATTTTAAGGGTTTGGTAAGGCCCCCTCTTGCAATAACCACTTTGATGTCATTTAAAGGGATATTATTATCGACCAATTCTTTTAGAACAGCATTTTTTCTAATGATAGTAAGCTCAGCGCAATCTTTTAAGATTCTTAAATTATCCTCAATGTGATTTATCTTCTTCAGAAAAATCAGCTTATTATTGTTGTAAACACCAACCTTAGTAAAAGGATATCTAGGGTTAATCGCTACGATTAAACTAGAGTTTGAATAATCTAATTTAAAGTTCATTGTGGAGTGTTTTATTATTAGTAATTAAACAAGCAATATGGGTTAAAGGTTTTAAAAAGCAAGTATTTTTCTACATATTTCTTCGATATTGTCCACCAACTTCATACAAAGTATTGGTAATTTGTCCAATGGTACAATACTTAGTTGCCTCGAGTAGATATTCAAAGGTATTTCTATTTTCAAGCACAGCATTTTTAAGTTCAGCCAAAAGCATAATGGATAATTCACCATTTACTCTTCGAATGGTATTAACCATGCTAACCTGATAATCTTTCTCCTGCTGCGTAGCCCGAATTACCTCCTTGGGAACAATTGTTGGAGAACCCTTTGAAGATAGAAAAGTGTTTACCCCCATAATCGGAAGTTCTCCGTTGTGCTTCATCGTTTCGTAGTACAACGATTCGCTTTGGATTTTGCCACGTTGATACATGGTCTCCATCGCGCCAAGCACTCCGCCTCTCTCCGATATTTTTTCGAATTCAAGTAAAACGGCCTCCTCAACAAGGTTAGTTAATTCCTCGATGATAAATGAACCCTGAAGCGAATTCTGGTTTTTTGCCAATCCGTACTCATGGTTAATGATCATCTGAATAGCCATCGCCCTGCGAACCGATTCCTCTGTTGGAGTTGTTATTGCCTCATCGTAGGCATTGGTATGTAACGAGTTGCAGTTGTCGTAAATGGCAGATAGTGCTTGCAGCGTAGTTCGGATATCGTTAAATTCTATTTCCTGCGAGTGCAAAGATCTACCCGAAGTTTGAATATGGTATTTCAACTTCTGTGAATTTGAATTGGCTTTATACTTAAACCTCATTGCTTTTGCCCATATAATTCTGGCTACTCGCCCAATTACTGTGTACTCAGGATCGATTCCGTTCGAGAAAAAGAACGAAAGATTTGGGGCAAAATCATCGATATGCATTCCACGCGACAGGTAGTACTCCACATAGGTAAACCCATTTGCCAAGGTAAATGCTAATTGGGAGATTGGATTTGCTCCCGCTTCAGCAATATGATAGCCCGATATCGAAACAGAATAGTAGTTCTTTACATGATTATGAATGAAGTATTCTTGAAGATCCCCCATCATTTTTAAGGCAAAATCGGTTGAGAAGATGCATGTGTTCTGCGCTTGATCTTCCTTTAAAATATCGGCCTGTATTGTTCCCCTAACCGTTTTCAAAGTTTCAACTTTCAGCTTTTCGTAAACATCCTTTGGCAAGACCTGTTCGCCTGTAACACCCAATAGCATTAGGCCTAAACCATTATTCGATTCAGGCAGTTGACCCTGATACTTGGGCTGGCTAATTCCTTTCTGCTTAAATATTTTCTCAATTTTAGCACGCACTTCTTCTTTAAGGCCATTTGCTGTGATATACTTCTCGCACTGTTGGTCAATGGCGGTATTCAGAAAATATCCAACCATAATCGGCGCAGGTCCATTGATGGTCATCGAAACCGATGTTGCAATATCGAGAAGGTCGAATCCGGAATAAAGTTTTTTGGCATCATCCAAACAGGCAACCGAGACACCTGAATTACCAACCTTTCCGAATATATCGGGACGAATATCGGGATCGGCACCATAAAGGGTAACCGAATCAAAAGCGGTGGAGAGCCGCTTGGCTTTTTGCCCGGCTGAGAGGTAGTGAAACCGCTTATTTGTTCGTTCGGGACCACCTTCGCCGGCAAACATACGGGTTGGATCTTCATTCTCCCGCTTAAATGGAAAAACGCCAGCAGCATAAGGGTATTCACCGGGCACATTTTCTTTTAATGTCCACTTTAAAATATCGCCCCACGATGTATATGAAGGCATAGCAATCTTAGGAATACTTGAGTGAGAAAGGGTCTTAATATGAGTTTCAATCCTAATCTTTTTACCTCGAACTTCGTACTCATAAAACTCATCCTTATAGCTTTTCTTCTTGTGCTCCCAGTTCTTCAGGGTTGATAAATTTTCCTTGCTAATATTCTCCTTAATCGAATTTATTTTCTCGTTAATTTGATGCACCAAAGTCAGAGTATCTGGATGATTTTCGAACTCCTTTAAGGATTGGGTTAAGGCTTGTAATCTATTGGCTAAAATGGCATGCTCATCAACGTCACGATTGTAATTACGGGCTGTTTCGGAAATCTCAGCTAAATACCGGACTTTTCCATTTGGAATAATCTGTTCGATGTGATTATTTAGCTTTAGAATCTGCTTCGTTGCAGGGAAAGCAAAACCTGTTTTTTTAGCAATAATATCTTTTAGATATTCAAAAAAAAGATTCAACCCTTCGTTGTTATACTGAGATGCGATTGTTCCGTAAACAGGCATCTGATCAACACTTTTATCGAATAGCTTGCTATTTCGCTGATACTGCTTTTTTACATCCCTCAGTGCATCCAACGCACCCTGCTTATCGAATTTATTGAGGGCGATAATATCGGCATAATCGAGCATGGCTATCTTCTCTAGCTGCGATGCAGCACCGTATTCAGGGGTCATTACGTAGCAGTTTACATTGCTATGATCTATGATCTCAGTATCCGATTGTCCAATACCCGATGATTCGAGGATGATCAGGTCATAACCAGCATATTTCAATATATTTATTGCATCCTGAACATGAGCAGACAGAGCTAAATTTGCTTGCCTTGTTGCAAGGGAACGCATGTAGATATTGGTATGGTTAATGGCATTCATTCTGATCCTATCGCCAAGAAGGGCACCACCGCTCTTCCTCTTTGATGGATCAACCGATACGATTCCTATGGAGAGGCTAGG